>CAYXNU010000006.1:0-8640 GCA_964466485.1 uncultured Ruminococcus sp. | reverse complement strand
ACACCAGTATACGTTGCAGGGTTAGAGCGAGGGGTTCTGCCTATAGGGGACTGGTCTATTACTATAATCTTGTCTAGATGTTCTGTGCCTCTTACCTCTCCAAAGTCGGTAGCTTTTTCCTTAGCCCTGTTTAGCACGTTGGATAGGTGCTTTGCTAGTATTTGGTTTACCAAACTAGACTTTCCCGAACCCGAAACACCAGTAACGCATACCATCTCCCCTAGTGGGATTTTAACGTCTATGTGTTTTAGGTTGTTGGCATGAGCGTCTAGTATTTCTAGATAGTTGCCGTTTCCTGTACGTCTAGTGGTAGGTACTGCTATAGACTTCTTACCGCTCAAGTACTGCCCCGTTATGGAATCCTCACAGTGTAGGAGTTCTTGTGGTGTACCCGTAAATATAATCTCTCCACCATAGACCCCCGCACCCTTGCCAACGTCCACAACGTAGTCCGCACTCATGATGGTATCTTCGTCGTGTTCTACTACTATTAGAGTGTTGCCTAAGTCACGCAACCTTTTTAGTGTAGCTATGAGTTTGTCGTTGTCACGTTGGTGCAAACCTATGCTAGGCTCGTCTAAGATGTATAGCACACCAGTCAAGCAAGAGCCTATCTGTGTAGCCAACCTAATACGTTGACTCTCTCCACCCGATAGCGTTCCCGAACTTCTAGCAAGGCTTAGATACTCCAAACCTACGTTTTTCAAAAAGCCTAAACGCTCCTTAATCTCTTTAACTATTCGCTCTGCTATGATGGTATTCTTTTCGTTCATGTGTAGGTTTTCAAAAAAGTCTAAAGCCTCAGTGATGGACTTATGGCATAGTTCATCTATGTTGATACCGCCCACAGTAACTGACAATATTTCCTGTTTGAGCCTTTTGCCATGGCAAGTAGGACACACAACCTCTTTCATATGCTTAGATAGTTCTTCTTTAGAGGATTCGCTTTCACTTTCGCTGTAACGTCTTTTTATGTTGTTTACTATACCCTCAAAGCGTGAGTTCCTATAGCCACCGCCAAAACTTTCTATAACGTCTATACGGAGTTTCCTATCCGAACCATATAGAAATACATCTAGTACATCTTTAGGCAAATCCTTTATAGGGGTATCCAAAGATACGTTGTACTCTTTAGCTATAGCGTTGTAGTACATCATAGCCACAGAATTTTTACCTAAAGAGTTCCAACCGTGAGCCACTATGCCACCCTCTGCTATGGATTTGTTCTTATCTGGAATGATGGTATCTATATCTATCTCCTCGAACACTCCCAAACCCGTACAAGTTTCACAAGCCCCAAACGGACTATTAAAAGAGAACATCCTAGGGGATAGTTCTTCCATAGATACGTTATGTTCGGGACAAGCGTACTTCTGTGAGAATAGCATAACCTCTCCCCCGATAACGTCCACCATTACTAAGCCGTCCGTGGAGTTCATAGCGGTTTCTAAACTTTCCGCCAAACGTGACTCTATGCCCTCTTTAATGACTAGCCTATCCACAACTATTTCTATGCTGTGTTTCTTGTTTTTGTCAAGTTTTATATCTTCTGAGAGGTCATACATAGAGCCGTCGCAACGCACACGAACGTACCCCGAACGTCTAGCCTTTTCTAACTCTTTTAGGTGTTCGCCTTTTCTGCCACGGACTATAGGTGCAAGTATTTGTATTTTAGTGCCATTCTCCAAAGCCATAACAGTGTCGGTAATATCGTCCACAGTCTGCATGGAGATTTCTCTGCCACATATGGGGCAATGTGGTACACCAGTACGAGCGTATAGCAACCTTAAATAGTCATAGATTTCTGTTACAGTACCCACAGTAGAACGTGGGTTTTTAGAGGTAGTCTTTTGGTCTATGGATATCGCTGGAGATAGTCCCTCTATGCTGTCAACATCGGGTTTGCTCATCTGTCCCAAAAACTGCCTAGCATATGACGATAGACTTTCCATATACCTACGTTGTCCGTCTGCGAATATAGTATCAAATGCCAAAGAGGACTTTCCCGAACCCGATAGCCCAGTCATAACAGTAAGGCTGTCCCTAGGGATTTCTAAGTTTACATTCTTTAGGTTATGTTCTCTAGCACCCTTGATTATAATCTTATCGTGTTTCATAGATTTTTTTTAACCTCCTTGCAAAGCTATAGGAATATATTATTAACTATTTTAGTTCTACTATGGTAACACCGTCCTCGCCCTCGCCGTATATGCCCACACGGAAACTCTTAACGTTAGGATGATTTTTCAACCTTTGGTGTACGGCTTTTCTAAGGACTCCCGTACCCTTACCATGGATTATAGTAACGGTTTTCAAGCCCGACATAACAGCGTTATCTATAAAAGCGTCCATTTCATAGACACCCTCTATACTGTCACGTCCACGAATATCGCACTCCATGGAGATACTTCTATCTATCTTGCTAATAGCCTTTTTGGATACTGAACCCTTAGGTTTCTTGTCGGGTTCGGGATTTTCTATAAGCCTTAGCGTATCGATAGATACTTTAGTACGCATAACACCCACTTGCACAAATACGTTTCCGTTCTTGTCGGGCTTACTGGATACTATACCCTTTTTGTCTAGGCTTGTAATGTACACGTTGTCACCCTGTTTAAGTTCACGAGGGAGTGTGTAGCCGTCGTCGTAGGTTAGGGTATCCGTGACGGGGTTGGCGGTGTCGTACATCTTGTTAAAGTGGTTTCTAGAACGCTTTTTAACCCCCGATACCTTATTAGCGAAGTCTTCTTTATTCTTTTGGCGTTTAATGGTTTCTAGTTCGTCTATAAGGGCGTTGGACTGTGCTTTGGTGCGTTCTATGATAGTTAAAGCCGTTTGACGTGCTTTTTCTATTTCGTCATCTTTAATCTTCTGTATTTCCTCAAGTTGGGATTTAACTTTGTTAGCATTATCTTCCGCCTGTTGACGTAACTTTTCAATCTCAGCGTTTTTGTTTTCCAGTTCTATTCTAGCGTTTTCAAGCTTTTCGATAATCTTTTCAAAGTGTTTGCTGTCGTCGTCTATTAAGCTTTTAGCGTAGTCTATAACGTCTGTGGGCATACCTAAAGACTTAGATATTGCGAAAGCGTTAGACTTTCCGGGAGAGCCTATGATAATTCTGTAGGTAGGTTGCATAGTTTCAACGTTAAACTCACAAGAAGCGTTTTCAACGTTGGGAGTATTTAGAGCGTACATCTTTAGTTCTTGATAGTGTGTAGTAACCATCAACCTTGCACCAGTATCCTTAAGCTTTTCTATTATGGATATTGCTAAGGCAGAACCCTCTAGGGGGTCAGTGCCAGAACCTAACTCATCTAGTATTATGAGAGAGTTTTCGTCAGCCTTGTGGATAATCTCTATAACCTTGTGCATATGTGCCGAGAATGTAGACAAGTTTTGTTCTATGCTTTGGCTGTCGCCTATATCTACCAAAATATTATTAAACACGGAAATTTGGCTATTGTCGGATACTGGTATCATTAGACCGCACATAGTCATGGCGGTTAATAGTCCGACGGTTTTTAGGGCTACAGTCTTACCACCAGTGTTTGGCCCTGTGATAATCAAACTTGAGTAGCTATCCCCTAGGGATATGTTAATAGGTACTACTTTGTCGGCATCTATTAAAGGGTGACGAGCTTTGTTTAAGTCTATTATTCCGTTGTCGGTTAGGTGTGGGACGGTAGCTTTCATCTTAGCCCCTAGATTTGCCTTTGCGAAGTATAGGTTTAGTGTAGCACAAACTTCATAGTTATCTATTATAATGTCAGCGTTTTCACCACAGAGAGAACTCAACTCAGCTATGATTCTTTCTATTTCTTCATGTTCTTGACTTTGTAGCAACCTAATTTCATTGTTAGCCTCTACTACGGATACTGGCTCTATAAAGATAGTCTGTCCAGTAGCGGAAGTATCATGTATTAAACCTTTGATATCGTTTCGGTGTTCGGACTTTACAGGCAATACAAACCTACCGTCACGGATAGTAACAACGTTATCCTGTAGGCACTTTTGCACACTTTCAGAACGTATCATCTTGTCTAAGTTGGAACGCAAGTTTATACCAGCTTTTGCAATCTTACGTCTAATGGTAGCCAACTGCGGACTAGCACTGTCGGAGAGTTCGTCCTCGGTGAGTATGGAAGTTTCTAGTCTATTCTGCAGATACTTATTAGGCATTAACCTAGAAAATAGGTAGTCTAAATCCGTTTGGATTTCCTCGCAGTGCTTGTACCAGTCGCAAAGCATGGAGATTTGGTTTAGTAGGCTTAGTATCTGTAACATCTCTCTTAGCGATAGTATACCCCCAGAGTTGGCTCTTTTTAGTGATGGGCAAACGTCCTTAAAGCTTAAAAAAGGAGGCGTTCCAAACCTTACAGAAAGTTCAAACGCCTGAGAAGTCTTATCTAGTTCTTCTTGAACGGTAGTAAAGTCGGAGCATGGTTCTATTTCTAAAGCCATCTGCTTAGACTTTTCATTTGAACACTCTTTAGAGAGTTTTTCAAGTATTTTATTTAATTCTAAAGTAGTATAATACTTATTCATATCTTTAACACTCCTTATGTATTTTCAACGTTTAAAACGTCCAAAAGATATTATATCACAAGATTTTATATTAATCAACTATTATTGAATTAAATTTTACACGGCATAAAAAAAGGGAACGCTTAGTTTTAAACATTCCCAGTGGATAACATTTTGTAGTAAAAGTCTAAGGAGTCGAACCCCCTATTGACAGTATATAGCAGTATCTTCTCAGTGACGCTGTTAAGCTGTTGCAAAGGTCTATCCGATAGCTTAAAGTTGAATAGCCTATCGTAGTCCGAAAAGACTATGTGTTGCATAGCTTTAAACACCGCACCGTATAACGGTATATCGTTAGGGGTGGCACACTTTTCACATATGGCGGAGTTTTGCGGTATGGAAAAGTATACTCTTTCCGTGAGCGAAAGTTCACACCTACCACACACTAACAAGTTAGGTGTAAAGCCCATATCTGCGAGTAGCCTTAGTTCAAAGATGGATTTCAACATTGCGTGACTTCTCTTGTTGTTCGCTATGTAGTACAGCACGTTTAAGACCAACCTAAGAGCATTTTGGCTATCCGAGGAGTACTGCCCTATGGTATATGTAACCACTTGTGAAATATACGATGCCAAAGATAGCCCATACACATCGTTGCGAATACCATAGAAACTTTCTATCAGTTCGGCGGACTTTACTACATAGTGCTTTTTTGACATATCTACATAAAGGTTAGAATAAGCAAACATCTGTAGTGCAGACCTATTTTCATTCTTTAAGGATTTAACCCCTTTTTGTGCGACTTCTATTAAGCCGTATTCGTCAGTGAGTATATCCAAAAACTTACCATTTTCACCTACAATGCGTTCGCCTATTACTAAACCTTTACAATTCATAAAATCACTCCACAAAACCTTTATACTTTAGGTAATCTTCAACCTTACCCGAATGGTAAAAAGTATCCCAAAGACCGTCTGTATCCATAGCAAAAAAGTCCTTTCAAGTAGTAGTGGATATAGTATCCACACTAGTATTATACACCAAAACAGACGATAATATTTATTAACATTTATTGCATAAAAACTCTATACTACTTTTCCGATAAGCCAAAGTTTTTAATAACTCCCTCACGGTTACGCCAGTCCTCTTTAACCTTAACCCAACACTGGAGATTTACTCTAATTTGGAAAAACTCCTCAAGCTGTTGCCTAGCATAGGTAGAGGCTTTCTTTAACATACTGCCACCCTTACCGATAATAATACCTTTATGACTTTCACGTTCGCAGTATATTACCGCAGAAATATCTAGGATAGTTTCACCCTTAGCGGTATCACGTTCACGCATAGTTTCGACACCTACAGCTATACCGTGTGGAATCTCATCCTCTAAGAGGTTCAAGAGCTTTTCACGGATTATCTCACTAGCTATGACCTTTTCGGGTTGGTCGGTAATCATATCGTCTGGGAAGTAGTGTGGTGCTTCCACAGATAGGTTTTTAAGTTCTTCCACTACTAAGTCTATGCCGTCGTTCTCTTTAACGCTAATAGGTATTACAGCAGTAAATGGAAACTCTGCACTTAGTTGAGCAATCTTCAAAGCCAAACTAGACTTCTCTTTTAAGAGGTCTATCTTGTTGAGAACTAGTATTACTTTAGTCTTAGATGAGAAACAATCCTTAAGTAGTAACTTTTCTTGTTCGCCGACGTTCTTAGTGCAATCTACCATAAATAGTACTACATCTATGCCAACGATACTTTCAGTTACAGCGTTTAACATATGGGTGCTAAGCTTGTTCTTAGGTTTGTGTAAACCGGGGGTATCTATCAAGACTATTTGCGTTTCACCGCTGTTTACTATACCAGTAATCTTAGTTCTAGTAGTTTGGGATTTACTACTAACCGATGCTATTCTCTCGCCTATTAAAGCGTTAAGCAAAGAGGACTTTCCTGCATTAGTCTTACCTGCAATGGTAACAAATACTGTTTTAGTCATATATTATTATTGTTCCTCCTCTTTTTTAGTAACATATGTAGTATCCCTAGATATGCCTAACTTGTCTAAAACTTCTTCTTCTTTTTCACGCATAATGCGTTCGTCTAGTAGAGAAGTTTCGTGGTCGTAACCTAGTAGGTGTAGCATGGAATGTACTGTTAAGAAACCTACTTCTCTCTCTAGGGAGTGTCCGAACATATCGGCTTGTTTTACGGCAGTTTCTAGGGATATTACTACATCGCCTAAAACTACAAAGCCAGTTTCCTCATTGATGTCATAGTTATCGCCCTCGCTTAGTGGGAAAGATAGAACATCTGTAGGAGCGTCTTTATCCCTGTAAAGTTTGTTAAGTTTTTGAATTTCTGCATTGCTAACGAAAGATACGCTAACCTCTGTATTGTGGTTAAAATTCTCAGTGGTTAAAACCGCTTGACAACATCTTCTAATTAGCATTTTAATCCCTACAGGAATCTTTATAATATTCTGTTTGTTTTTAATATATACTTTAACTCTAGCCATTTAAAAAACTTCCTTTCAAATAAGAATTAGTTATTGGCATTGTAAGCCTCATAAGCTTTGATAATCTCTTGAACTAACTTATGTCTAACTACATCTTTTTCATTGAATTGCTGTATAGCAATATCGTCCACATTTTTCAAAACATTAATAGCCTCAATCAAACCAGAGGTTTGTTTATTAGGTAAATCTATTTGAGTAACATCTCCCGTGATAACCATTTTACTGCCGTTGCCTAAACGAGTTAAAAACATTTTAATCTGTTCGGGGGTAGTATTTTGAGCCTCATCTAATATGATAAAAGCATTCTCTAAAGTTCTGCCACGCATATAAGCCAAAGGGGCTACTTCTATAGTACCTTTTTCCATAAGCTTTTGGAAAGTTTCCAAACCTAGCATATCGGAAAGCCCATCATATAGTGGACGTAGATAAGGGTCAACTTTGTCTTGTAAATCCCCTGGTAGAAAGCCCAACTTTTCACCAGCCTCTACAGCGGGTCTAGTTAGAATAATTCTATTTACATCGTGTGCCTTAAAAGCCTTAACAGCTAATGCCACCGCAAGATAAGTTTTACCAGTACCCGCTGGACCAACTCCAAACACGATAGTATTATTTTTAATAGCATCCACATACTGTTTTTGACCGATAGTCTTAGCCTTTACAACTTTTCCCGAAGTTGTAACGCAAATGCCATCCGAGGAAAACTGCCTAAGTTTTATCTTAGAAGTAGTGTCATCGTTTACCATAGATGTAACATATCTAACAGTTTGCTCGTTAATGTGTTCCCCTCTATCAATCATATCTAAAAGCGTTTGGATAGTGTTAATAGCCTTTTCAACGTTGTGTGGTTCACCAGAAACCTTTATATCTCCGCCACGGCTTAATATTACTACATTGTATTGCCTTTGAATAGTATTAATGTTTTCATCGTAATTTCCGAATAACGCCCAAATTTGTTCTGTATTTTGGACACTAACGGTTTTTTCTGTCATACCATCACTCTTTCCAATTTAAAAATCATCTAATAGTATTATAGCACATTCATATAATTTTTTAAAGGGGAATTTTAAAATTTTTATAAAAAATTAACTGATTTTTAATTGATAAAAATATCCTGTTGTGTACAGATGTTTCCTTGCAAGGTGTAGTCTAAAGTTAAGGTTACTTTGTCGTCATCCACGGAAAAGTTTTCTTGAACGTCTATAATTTCCACATCGTCTAGGAAGTTTATTTCATAGGTTTTTCGTCTAGTATTTAGGATAGCTTTAGCCTCATCTTCTGAGTAGTCTTGTTGAACACTAACGTATTTACTAACTTTGTTGGTGACTACCCCTATAGGGATAGTATTTCCAAAGAGTGTAAAGTATTCAGTATTAGAACTTACATAGGAATTGTTGGTATCTTTTAAGCCAACGTATAGCGGAATTTTCAAGTTAAATATATCCAACTCTTTGTAGATTTTAGTATTGCTATCTTTGGTAACAGCAGTTTCTGTAAGTGGTTGGGTAAGCGTTATGGATTGCTTATACTCGCCTATTACCTCGCCCATAGCATGGACGTACCTTACAAGTTCCTTGTCGTTCTTGACTATTCCGCTTATTAGCAAT
>CAYXNU010000005.1:13775-22978 GCA_964466485.1 uncultured Ruminococcus sp. | reverse complement strand
ATTATTTTATTTAAGGAGTATAGTATGAGCATATTAAAAGTTGAAAATATAACTCATGGGTTTGGTGCTAGAACCATCTTAGAAGATGCGTCCTTTACACTGCTAAAGGGTGAACACGTTGGGCTTGTCGGGGCGAACGGCGAGGGAAAGTCTACCTTTATAAATATGATAGTGGGCAACATCACCCCCGACGAGGGTACTATAGAATGGTGTAAGCACATAACTACAGGCTACTTAGACCAGTATAGCACACTTACCGCTGGTAAAACTATCCGTGACGTGCTAAAGGAGGCTTTTCAACACCTTACCGATTTGGAACAGGAAATGCTTGACGACTATGAAAAGATGGCAGACTGTTCCGAAGAAGAAATGAATACCCTTATGGAAGACGTTGGGGAGATTCAAGAGATTCTAGAACACAGCGGATACTACACCATAGATAGCAAAATATCTGAGTATGCTAACGGTTTAGGGTTGGGCGAAATAGGTCTAGACCACGACGTTTCGGAACTATCTGGGGGACAACGTGCTAAGGTTCTATTGACGAAACTTCTACTTGAAAACCCTATGATTTTAATACTTGATGAGCCTACAAACTTCCTAGATGAAAACCATATTGCATGGCTAAAAGATTTCTTGCAAAACTATGAGAACGCTTTTATATTAGTATCCCATGATGTGCCATTCCTAAACGATGTGGTAAACGTTATATACCATATCGAAAACGCTACACTTACACGTTACAAGGGCGACTACAACGAATTTAAACGTATGTACGAACTCAAAAAGAAACAACTGGAACAGGCTTACGACAAGCAACAAAAAGAGATTGCACATTTACAAGACTTTATCGCTAAGAACAAGGCTCGTGCTGCTACTGCAACTTTGGCACGTTCTAGACAACGTAAACTCGAAAAGATGGATATTATTACTACCGCTACCGAAAAGATTAAGCCTACTTTTTCGTTCCAGTCTGCAAGGACTACTGGTCGTGTAGTTATCGACGCTAAAGACCTAATAATAGGCTATGACGAACCTTTAACTAAAATAATAGATGTTCAAGTGGAACGCAACCAAAAGATTGCTATAAAGGGCGTGAACGGTTTAGGAAAGTCTACACTACTAAAAACCCTACTGGGAATTATTAAGCCTATACAGGGTAGCATAGAACTAGACCAGTTCGTACAGGTGGGCTACTTTGAACAAGAAGCAGTAGCATCTTCCAAAACTGCACTAGAGGAAATTTGGGACAAGTACCCCGCTATGACTAACGGCGAAGTGCGTTCGGCACTAGCTAAGTGCGGTCTTAACAACGAACATATTACCTCACAAATGAAAGTGCTATCCGGTGGCGAAAACGCTAAGGTTCGCCTATGCGACTTGATGTTACAAGAGGTAAACCTATTAGTATTTGACGAGCCTACCAACCACCTAGACGTTGATGCTAAAGAGTCCTTAAAAGAGGCTATTAGAAAGTACAAGGGTACAGTGCTACTAGTAAGCCATGAACCTGAGTTCTATCAAGATATTGTAACGGATGTGTGGAATTTGGAAAGTTGGTCTACTAAGATAGTTTAATCATTTTAAATATTTTAAATATTATATCGGAATGGCAAATCACCATTCCGATATTTTTTTTAATATAAATACAATTTTACTTTGCAAAATTTTGGAACGCCACCCACAGCGTTCCGATATTTATTCACATATTTATATATTACGATAAGCCTAGGTTGTAGTATTTAAACATTACGAAATACTTATCGTCTATGTTGTACTCTTGATACTTTTCTTCCATGCTGTTGCCATCGTATACGGGGAGGATATCGAAATAGTTGCTATACACTGGAATAGCACTCTCGCTAATGGATAGCAAGTCATAGTTGATGTTGGTTACGGTTTCGCCACTGTATGCAAAGAATAAGCATAGCACATCATAGGTGGACGTGATATCGTTATAGAACGCTGAAAATATATACTTTTGGTTGTCGCCGTCGCCTATTTGCACAGTGGATAGGTCTAAACCTGTAGTGCATACGTTCATAATATCCGAGTAGATTCTTTTAACGTACTCCTCGCAAGATTCGTTACTAGCTTGAGAAAAGTCTATCTTTAGGTTGTTGGAATAGTTTTCATATTCCATAACGTTAAAGTCGTTGGGTCTGACGGTTACGTCAAGGTATTCTGTTAGGAGTTTTCTAGCGGTGTAGAATGGGTTGTGAGTGCAATCCATACTCTGTAGGTACTTAAGGAGTTCAAAGTCGGGGGTGTCCTGAATGTACCAGTTTACAGTAGCGTTTACGTTTGACATACCATAGGTTTTCATAATGTGTGTTTGTATATCGCTGTCTAGGGTGGGTAGGTCGTCGGAAACGTACACGGCATTGTTGGAAGTACTAACCACTGGGCTGTAGTCCTCTATACTCTCAATGGATGATGTATCCTCTGGGATGGCTTGAAACGTACTACTAACCATACTATTAGAACCGCTACCAATGCTTTCTATTATGTTGTACCTATACTGAAACGCTGAAAGTTTAGAAAACGAAAATACTAGGATGATACACGTTAGCACGTTTATAAATTTCATGTAGTCCAAAGAGTTTGCACAGTAGGAGTACGCAAAGATTTTACTAAACATATCAAAAACCCTAAAGTGTATTGCTACTACTAGGATAGCTGTAACTATCGTAAAGACTAGGTTTGTAGTGCTATTGTTGGATATTCCCTCATAGAGGAACTCTGCACAAAACTTACAGTACAGACTATTCAACACTATCGTTATAAAGAATACCCCCACTAGGTTCTTAATGCTATGTTCTTCCACTGGCAAAAATGCTACTAGTATACATACCCCTACTATGTAGCCTATTAAGTTTAAAGTTAGGGTGTCGCTGGAGCAACCGTTTATTAGTAGGTAGTTGTACATTATGGATGGTGTTAATATTAGCAAGAATAGTGTAACACTTCCATAGGGTAGGTTGAACTCATAGTTTCGGGTGTTAGCGATTGCTGTTTTCGTCCTAGATAGGTTAAAGATAAAGTCAAATAGCAATACCGCTACAACTATAATCGTTATAAACATCTAAGTTGTATCCTCCTTTTTATTTCTATATTTGATATATTTCTATGCTATCGCATAGCGGAACGGCGAATCGCCGTTCCCTACAGATTTCATAAAGCATAAGTTATTTTGTAGGGAACGCCCATTGGGCGTTCCGAATATATATAAAAAGCGTTCCGATATATAAAGCATAAGTTATTGCTTTAAGCAGTAGTATAGGCAAGTACGAGCCTTATCCACTGGGAAGTACCCAAAGCCTGACATATAGTCCTCAGTGTAGGGGTTGGTGGTGTCGGATACCGTAAGGTTGTAGTTTAAGTTTCTAACGGTAAAAGAGTAGTCCTCATGGTTGAGTTCGTCGTCGTCGACAACCTTTACTATGCTATATGACATCTTAGTGTAGAGTTCTTTAAGGGTGTCTATAGGTATGGTGGTTTTAATGTTTTGGTAGGTAGAGGAGTTATCTGTGAATATTAGGGAGTAGCCTTGATTCTTATAGCAGTTCTTTAGACTTTCAAACATATAGCAGAGTATTAAGTCCCAGTTGTCGTGGGCAATGCCGTCACTGGATATTCTGTTCCATTCAGCGTAGACCCTAGCGGTATCAGTGTCAAGGGTGAACTGTTCAAAGCTTAGACCGTCTAGAGTGTCGTTGGTACGCAATAGAGAGTTGTAAAGTTCTACTATGCTATCGGAATAGCCATCCTCTTGAGAGGCTTTGCAGTAGTTAATATACTCTTGTATGTAGTCAACGTGCAAGTCGTATACTAGACCGTTCATGGTGTCTATAGTGGAATATATTACACTCTTAGGCATTTCGGTAACGGAAACTACTTTTAAGCAGTACTGCTCATTAATAAAGTCTATGAAGTCTTGTTTGGAAGTGTTTACTATATCCTGTAGAGTTTCGTCATAGGACACTGGAGTATTTAAGTATAGTTCGGTAATGGTTAGGGAGTCGTTCATGTTGTATAGTAGTAGAGCGTCTTCCACGTTGCCAGAGTCGTCCGTTAAGAATAGCAAGTTTAAGTCGGCGGTATCGTCAAAGGTTTGTGCCTCTTGAGATAGGTCATAGCTTACCGACTGTATAGAGTTGAAGTTGTTTTCGGCGGTAGCTTTAAGCTTTTTAATGTTACTGGAGTATATGCTGTTCATTAGTAGTATTAGTATGGCAAATATCATAAGTGGCACTACCGATAGGAAAAACTTCTTAAAAGAGTACAAGCCGTCGCTGTCGAATTCTTCCCAAACTATTTTGTAGTTGTCTATGCACTGGGGGTTGTGAGCTATCTCAGGAGAGGATATCTTATACCCCTCATAGAACGGTATACTAACACCGTTTTGCAAGTCTTCCTCTAAATAGTAACCCTCAGCGTTTTCAGTTAGTTTAGGCTTGTTCATTTTGTTAGTTACTTCTATCTTGACTTTGCTATTTTTGTCTTTTTTGTTTTTGTAGAGGTTATACTTTATGCCATAGTCTAGTAGGCTGTTTACGTCCTGTTTGTGGAAGTATGTGTTATAGACACTTATGGCTACGATAACCAATATTACTATCACGCTAATGACTATAAGAATTATAGAACCCATTCTTTAAAATCCCACCTTACTATTGTTAATTTGATTTATGCCACGCTGTCGCATAGCGGAACAGCAAATATTTTTTGCCACAGAACGGCGAATCGCCGTTCCCTACAGAATGCATTCAAGGAACTTTTTAAGCTTTTTGGTATGGACTTTAAGCTTTTTGGTAGTCAAGTCCAGACCTAGGTCAGTTAAGGTTGTAGGGAGAGTTTTGGTATCTTCTAGGGCGGTATTGAGAACATACTTAATGTACTGTACTTGTACCATACCTATGTTTATCAAGTTGCCCTTGTGCTGAAATAGTTCAGGGAGTAGTTTGTCGTTGTTTAGGGGGTCGCAGTAGTCTATGTATTGTAGTAGTAGTTCAGGGGTGCAGAGTATTAACACTTTTTCGTTTTCGGTTAGGGCGGTGAAGTCCAAAGAGGGGTTTTGCACTAGGAATAGCTTATAGAATAGTCCGCTTAAGGTTTGGAAGTCCTCAACGTTTAGGGAGAGTATACTCTTTTCCATGAAGTTTGGCTTTTTGGTGTCGTCTATGGATACGGCATTTACACCCATGAACTTTTTAACAGCTTGACTATACAAAGCCTCTGTGAACTTTCTAAGTGTAGCGTTTATGGAGTTGTCATTGTAGTTGAAGTTTAGTATTAAGCTAATGTTATCTAAAAGGGTAGCGGTTTTGGAGAGTAGCAAGTTTTGTGAATTTAGTATATCCTCATAGTGGGAAGTTAGCACGGTGCTTAAGGCTGTAGCTAGGGTGTCGTTTGGTAGGCACATGGACTTTAATAGTTCCATAAGGGTTGATAAGTTTTCGCTAGTAAACTCCATAGAACGCAACTTGCTAATGAATAGGTTTACATCTGTGGAGGGCTTGTCTTGTATAGGCGATAGCTTTTCATGGACGGTATGTAGTGGGGTAGTATTATCTGTGGAGTTTAAAAACTCCTGTAGGGAGTCCACTGGGGTGTTGTTAAGAACTTCTAAATACTTGCTAAAGGTTGCACTGCCTACACTTTTGGTATTTACTATCAAAGATAGCATATCGTTTAGGGATAGCTGTAACGCTAAGACTTTACCAGTAGCAATGCTATTCTGCATGGAATGGTTTTCTACATAGTTCCAAATGTTGTCAATAGTTATAGGTACTCTACACTGTTCTAGGAATACTTTTATGGAGTCTAGGTGTTGCCTAATGGTATCGTTGGAAGTGTTAAAGATATACTTTAGGGTGTTGTCTACTATGCTAGTATTTTCCACGGATATCTTATCACTAGACCTAGTATTAAAGTAGAATATATTTAGGTAGGTTAAGTACACGCTAGTGGTATCTATAATGCCCTTTACTATGGAAAAGTTCACAGTAGCGTTGCTAATAGGTGTCACGCTAGTTGTGGAAGATTCCTTTAGGTAGACGTTAAGCTTTAGTAGTTCGTTGGATATATACAAGAATTTGGCAATGCACTCTTGACGTGACTGTTGGCTTAAAGCGTTAAACTTTGAGATATCTACTTCGCAGTTGGATTTGCCATCTATGTATAGCTGTAGTGCCAAAGATAGCACATCTAGTGGGACAGTATCGTTGTCACTTATGGGGAGAGAGTACTCATAGAAGCCACGGTTCATTTCGTGTTTGCGGTTGTCTTTAGGGGTGTAGGGTATGTGCTGTAGTAGGTCGTTTGGTGTGGAAACTACATTGTAGTAGAAACCATTTTGGAAGTAGTGAGTAGTTTCCTGTTTGGTATCGCTAACGTATGTAAGCACCTTTTTTTGGGTGCTATCTAAGTCCGAGAGTGTAGAGTACTCTGTACTGTTGGGGTCTTGTAAAGTGATGTATTCCCACTTGTCGAACTTGTGAGTATACACCAACATTCTATTTAAAGTAAGCATTGTATTTAAAAATCCTTTCATGTAGGGAACGACGATTCGGCGTTCCGTGTATTATTATATTTCAGTAGTTTCGGGATAGATTTCACGGGAAAAACTATCGTCGGTGTTGCACTTAATCATTACCTCATAGATATCTTTAATGAGTTTTTGGTAGGGGTTGTTTAGAGTCTTTTTGGAGTGGAATCTATCTTTGGTAAGTTCATTGCAATCGAAAAGGTTATCCACCCAAATAGGTGTGTACTTTTCTAGGGAAGATATAGCGTTATAGGATACTACAACTTTTATATTATTTTTGCCCATGAGTAACCCAGCAACGGTATCTTCAAAGTCTATGATGTTGCTACTGAGATTTCTTAAGGTAGTTTGGTTGTAGTCGGTGTCGTAGTTGTCATAGGAAGTTTTAATAGCCTTTAAGTCACTGATTAAGTCTGTGTTGCAGTTGGCATCCTGTAGGGCTTTTTCAAGGGAGTTCATATCCACATTGCTAACGTCCATATCGGTTACGTTTTCGATAATATCGCTAGGTAGCTTGTTTAGGATGTGTTTAAAGCAAGTGTTGTAGTATTCAACGTCTTTAGGTTTGTAGTCTATTCTGCTAGATAGGAACACACTTCTAACGTTTTGGGAGTGTTCAAAGCTGTAGTTTGGGTTGTCGAAAGAGTATTCTATACTTTGGAAGTTAAAGTCTATCATATCGGACTTAGTAAAGACTATGTATATCTTGTACATTCTGTTAGAGTTTATATCGGTAAGGTTGTTAATGTTGTCGTTAAGTATTTGGAATTGCCTATCTGTGGGCTTAGTGGTATCTATTAAGTATACCATGCTGTCGGCATTTTTAAGGATAGTTTCAGCGTTTTCACCGGCACTGTCTTTAAGGTTTAGCGTGTAGATAATTCCATTAATAGTGGAGTTTATATAGTTGTTAGGCATAACCCATTCTTTGTTAGTGGAGTTAGGCATAATCTTGTTGTTGTATATTTCGGAGTTGGTATTTAGATTTTTTATCTTGTTTTGGTAGTAGGTATCTATACCTTGATTCTTAGTGAATATGTTACCTCTATCTATGAGCTTGTTTAGTAGGACTGTCTTACCGCTGTTAGGAGTACCCACTAACATTATCTTATAGTTGATGTACTTGTTTTGCACATCGTAACTCTGTTCATAGAAGTTTTGGTTATCCTTAAGGGTTATAGGTAGCTGATACAAACACTTTCTACAGCATAGGTGATGGAAATCCTTTTCGTAGTGTTGGTTGCCTTTGGTAATGCTTATATAGTCTATAAACTGTTTGTTAAGGTTTGGGGAGTTGGATATGGACTTAATCTTATCTATGATAGTTTGCTTTTTGCTTTCGTCCATTTCTTTTAGGGTGAGGTTATCGAGCCTTAAAAGTCGCATGATATTTTTGCAATGGAGTTTGGTATCTTCTAAGGTTTCAAAAGGCTCATACACACCACTAGTGACGTTATAGTGTCCATAGGCGTACCTAATAGCATACCTAATAAACTCCTCCTTGTCGGACTGGCTAGGGCTGTCTACATAGTTATCCTTGTTGCCTACAAAGTAGGTTTTGCAGTTGCTAAGGTGTATGTTAGTATCTTGAACTATTTTAAGTATTAAGAACTTAAAAGTATTTTCATCTTCTAGTTGGTCGAAGTTTTGGTTTGTGGATATCTTGTTAGCACCGTCTTCAATGGTAATGTAGTCCTTAATGGAATCGTATAGAGAACCCACTCCCAAATGTGGGTTGCCACTAGCGGTAGTAACTGCCACACCATAGTATTCGTTAGAAGTGCCACACACTGGGCATTTTAGTAGTTGGTCGGATATAGCAGTGTCTAGTTCCACGGTAATGGTGTAGTCTACTAACTGTTTAACCTTTTCGCCCATGTTGTGGTTTAGGTTTACATAGTACTTAAGACCATCCTTTTTGTCGGCACTAATGTTTACCATTTTGCCATCTAGGAAAGAGTATATATATAGTTGAACGCTCTCGCTAATGAACAGTATAGTATTATTAGCTATGACGTTTGCGTACTTGTTATCATCGTTGCAGTATAGCATACAGAATATATACTTGCTATTGCTATCCAAAGAGTACTGCTTAGAGTACTTCTTTAACGACCTAATAAGTTTATTCACTTTGGAGTTGCTAACGTTTTTAGATAGGCTATTTGTGTACCATTCGCCCACTTGTGCTATAGTTATTTGGGAACAACAGTTAATATCTAGTTTGTAGTCTGTATCCTGTAGGGTTACATAAACATCGGGGTAGACGGTGTACCTATCGTCAATCTTTAAAGATATACCATTTCTTCTCAAGTTAAACCCTGCTGGAATCCTACCTATAGCGGTTTCTTCTAGGAAAGTTATAGGGGTTTCGGAATCCTCAGAGGGGGGAGTATTTCTTTTAGCAAAAAACTTTTCAAACATAGTAGATGACTTCTCAACACCTTTCTTTAGTATTATATTCACTACCACCGCAAAGACTATTCCCACTATTAAGTATGGGATGTTCCATGTAGTGTAGTCTAGGTTAAAGTTAAATAGACTAATGTCGCCGTCCCAAAAGATAATATTTGCACCACCTAAGAACGCTATAAATATTATCAAACTCACCAGACCTATAACATAAGTTATTATAAAATTCATAAGCAAAGCACCTCAA
>CAYXNU010000005.1:0-13675 GCA_964466485.1 uncultured Ruminococcus sp. | reverse complement strand
TCTTGTAGGCTGTCTACAGCGTCAATAAAGTATTCGTGTAGGGCATGGCTACTCTTTTCGGTAGCGAAAGACTTAACCACTATAGAGTAAGAGTGAGAGCCGTCTTCTATAGCACCGCTATACCAAACGGTTTGGTAGCCCGAAGAAGTACCGCTATCTAGTTCGCCTAGGTGGTAGTATGTGTTACCGAAGTCCCCATAGAAGTCTGTTTTTGACTGTGCAGAAGTACCAGTCTTTTCAAAGGCTGTATACCCCGATGGTAAGTCGTTGCCCTCATTGTAGGAGTACACACCACTAAGGCACTCTCTTAGCCTGTCCACAGTGGTGTCTTTTTCAAAGGGTTCAGCAATGATTCTCTGTTCGTTGAACTCCTCGGATACCTCATCGCAAAGTAGCGTAGGAGTGTACATAGTACCCGTTAGGCACTTGCCCAAAGACATAGCCATATATAGTGGGGATATCTGTGCAGTACCTATACCGTGACCAACCTCGCCTAGCTTTTTAGCTTGAGTGTTTTTGTTGCTGAAATAGGTTTGCACACTCACATAGGAGGGCTTGTCGGTAGTGCCAACGTTTACGACTTCTTGCCACATATTGTCTTCTTTTTTGATGTAGCTTTTGCCATCTATCTCATAGACGGTGTCGGTTTCGGTAAGTTGTTCCAGTATGGAAGTATCGTCTGTGTACTCCCAGTTTTCAAAGTAAGAACCTATGGAAGCGTCACTAATGCCGAAGTTGGTATTTACCACCCCGTTGATGTTGAAATACTTGTTAAGTCTTTCAGCTAGGAGTTTACCGCTGTCGGTTATTTCGGTATCGGATAGGCTAGTTTTAAGTTTGTAGCTACTATCGGAGTAGCCTTGCAAGTTGGATAGATTCTGTGCTAGGAAGTAGAAGAACTGGTTACTACTGCCGTTTAGGGCTGTCTGTATAGTTACACCACTGGTACGGGTGCTACTACTAGCATCTGATAGGAAGTACGTTCCGTTGGCGTTAGCACTAGCAGATAGCATATCGAAGTTGTATACATAGTCATGTGTGATAGTAGTATCTGTTAAGTCTAGGGCTACAGCACTTATTAAAGTTTTAAAGCTACTACCGGGCATAGCGTTTAGTAGGGCGGTGTTGCTCATGGATAGGTTAGGGTCAAAGCCGTCTTCCGTCCAGAGGGTGGGGTCGTAGTTGTTTTTACCATAGGATAGCCTAACGTATCTCTTGTAAAGGTCGGGGTTGTTATCGGGGTTGTCTAAACTTTCTATTATGTTGGTTTTAGAGTTGATGTATACTTCTGCGTACTGTTTGTAGCTACCGCTGTTACTAAGGGTAGCTATATCGTCTTCCGTGAGATACCAACTGTCGTCTATGCTACTTTCCAACTTGCCTAAATATTCTTCAGCGGTGTCGTAACCCGCAAAGCTTATGCTAGTACCGCCACTAGTAGTAAAGTTTCCTAGAATGTAGTCGTTGTAGTTGTAGGTAGGTTTAGAAATCATGGAGAGTATAGAGCCAGTGTAGTTATCGTAGACTACTATGCTAACTCTATCTATGTTGGATAGTTTATTCCAAATATCCCACGTTAGTGCGGAGTCTATAGTGGTATATACTTCATTGTTGGCGGTGTCTGTGTTGTCTGGGGAGATTTCATATAGCAAGTCGCTAAAGTACTTGTCACTGCCGTTGGAGTTAGCCGTGATAGTATTGCTAAAGCATTTCACATATTCGTCGGTAGAGCCTTCTTCTTGAATATCTTGTGGGACTACTATTAACCTTTTGCCGTCTATAGTTTGCATTAGTGGGATACCATTGCAATCCAGTAGAGAGCCTTTTTGGGTTTGTTCTATAGTGTAGGAGTTGTTAATTTGGTTGCCGTATATATCGTTGATATTGTCTACAGGTTCGTTAATCTTTTCAAAGCCTAGGTATGTGGCTACCACAAACGACAACGACAGCAACATGGTTAAGCCTATCTTTTTGCCCTTAGCCTTGCCCACCAAAACTACTATAAGAATACACACAATAAAGACTATTAAATCTAAGTTTTCAATCATACTTATTCCTCATCACTAATATTTTTTATCTTGTCGACGTTCATTACACAGTATGCTATAAATAGAAACTCTAGCATAAAGAATATCATATCGCAAGTGCCATCCGATATAAATGGTAGAGATATTCCAGTATAGAATATTATACCATACACACCTAATATATTTACAAAGGCTTGTACTATAAAGGATATTACATACATAATAGCAATATTCCATAGCATATAGGCTACTCTTAGTTTAGGCTGTTGGCTTAAGGTGTTCAAGCCTACTAGCTTTATAGACCTGTTGGTATATAGTATTATCAAGGGGGCAAACTGTAGAGTGTACCCTAAGACTATACATATTAGGGTTAGTATAGAGCCATTGTTCACCGATAGCGTATACAACATATAGTCGCTTTTGGCGGTGGTAGGGTACTGCGTATAGACGTTGTTACTAGCAGTTACCTTGTAAGTTTCTACAATAGCGTCTTGGTCTTGAATACTCTTACTAGATATTAGCGTGTCACGAATACCCGACATAATACCTATGTGTTGCTCATTCTGTTGCGGATATATTAGCCTACCTATGTTGTATATAAAGTCGCCACTAACTGTAGTGACATCGTAAGGTTTGTAGTCGTACTCTAGGCTGTTGAGTTTATTCTGTATAATGTTGCTATCTACATCGGCGGTGTTCCTAATGGTAGATACTTCGTTTCGGCGTTTTTCTACTATGTTGGTAGCTATCTCCGTATCGGATAGGTTTAGAGCCTCTTTGTAGGAGTTCGGCAACATAACGTTAAATATATACATACTAGATACCACTATCGATATAGTAGCTATTAAGCCCAAAGCAGAACGGTTTATATAAGCCTTTATGCCTTTTTTAGATACGTTCTTGTTGTGCTTAAGGTCTAGGAGTTTGCTTAGTTGGTAGACTATCACTAGGAGTACTACTAGTATTGCCAATATCAAGGCGGACTTTATAGTCTTGCCAATGATTAAGTTTACGGCAGTCCATACCACCGCCACTATGGACAGTGTAAGCACTACTGTTGGGAATACTATATACTTTAAGGTGTTTGAACTCAATAGCGAAAACCTAACGTTTATAGTGTTGTATATGAACATTACTAGTAGTAGTATTCCTATACAGATAGCGTTGCCGTTCTCTTTTAGCACCACTGACAAGTACGCTACTGGAATAGCACACACTATAGTTATCTTTAGGTAGTCTATGTTGCTAATGGGTCTGTACTTCTTATGACCTCTATTAATCTTTATTTCGTGGTAGTAGAGTATCCAACTAAAGAGTACTGGCAACAGCAACTTCAACACTGAGGAGTACTGGAAAACGTATAGGGTATTAGGGTTGCTAAGGTTTCCCCTAAGGTACTTGTTTAGTAGCCACACAAGACTCACTCCTGTAAACCCTATGCAAAATATTCCTAGTGCCTTACTACTGGAAAATACCTTTAATGATACCCTCTTAGATATCACATACCCCACTAGAAATATTACCCATACCGCCAGTATATAGAACAAGTTCTCTTGAATCTCTCTTATGTATTGCGTGTCATATAGGATGGTTTTGGTGTTGTCATCTAGCTGTACGCTATACCTTAGCCCCGCAAATGTACACCCAGTAACGTACATATTTAGGTTGTACATCAAGCCCGTAAATGACATAATATAGTATACGTTGTTGGGTTTCATTATACCAGAGTTTTTACCCTCATATATTAGAGTGCCTATCTCTAGTAGCGTATATAGCCCAAAGAACACCCCAAAGTACTTTATATATTCTATAAGGCTAATGCTATACACCTGTGGGGTAGTATAGCCTTCATAGTTCACAGACCAGTCATAGCTATCTATGTTACTTAATATTAAACCAAATGCAATAAATATTAAAGCGTTTAGCACTATAACTGAAAACATTTCTAACTTTTTCATAGCAAATCCTCTCAAAAAATTGTACCTCTATTACGACTATAAGGATAGCACAAAAAATTCTAAAAGTCAACAAGCGACACTATATTGTAACTATTAGGTACGAAAAGTAACTAAATTATTACACTATGAATACAAATCGGGAATATATTACATATATTCGGAACGCCGATTCTCCGTTCCGTGGCTAAAAAAACGGAACGTCACACACGACGTTCCGAAATGTTTTAAACTATAGAGTTTTTGCAAGTTGTATTAGTGCGGACTTTTCATTTGCAACGTTTCCTCGCATTACCTCATCTAGTAGGAAGTCTAAAGTTTTACCTATGGACTTTCCCTCAACACCGAGGGTTTTTAAGTCGTTGCCATTTAGTGCAAGTTCCTTTAGTGAGAGGCAGTCCCCACGAGCGACTATGCTTATACAGGAATTTTTTACGTCGTCTATATGGCTGAGTCGTTGTTTGCAAAATTCACACTTAGAGAGAGCGTCCGCAGACTGCACCTTTAGGAGTTCCATAAAAGCCTCCATGCCCATAACTAGCAAAGCTTTCTTTATATCGTATTCGGAATTGAATTCGTCATCGTGGTGGTAGACCAACATAGTTACACGCTTTATGGTAGCGTTGTCGTACTTTAAATCCTTTAGGATTTTTTCAACAATCTTAGCACCGATATGTGCGTGGTTTTTAAAGTGTCCTTGACCCTTTTCGTCTAGTTTAAAGGTTTGGGGCTTTGCGATATCGTGGAGTAGCATAGCGAGTCTAACGTGGAGTATTAGGGGAGCGTTATCTACAGATATAGCCATGTGTTCCCAAACGTCGTACTTGTGGTATCTAGAGTGCTGATTGAAACCTATACATGGTGCAACCTCTGGTATCACTGTGGATATAACGTCGCTGTATTCCATTAGTACATGGTGTACGTTGTTCCCCATAATGAGCTTGTTTAGTTCCACGGTAATGCGTTCTTTTGAAACCCCTAGCAGTGATTTCCTAAGGTTGTGAATCATAAAGGATGTAGGCATATCTATGGAAAATACTAGCTGTGAAGAAAATCTAATAGCCCTAAGTATCCTAAGGGAGTCTTCGGAAAAGCGTTGCTGTGGATTTCCCACGCACCTAATAACCCTATTGTTTAAATCTCTCATGCCGTCAAACTCATCTATAATGCCGTCTGTGTGGTTGTAAGCCATAGCATTTATAGTAAAATCTCTCCTAGATAGGTCGTCTTTTAGGTTGGAAGTATACTCCACGCTGTCGGGGTGTCTGCCATCGGAGTAAGTGCCGTCTATTCTGTATGTAGTAATTTCTACCGTTTTTTTATCTACAACGACGGTTACAGTACCGTGTTGCAATCCTGTTTCTATAACGTGGAAGCCTTTAAAAGCTTGTATAGTCTGTTGGGGGGTGGCATTGGTAGTAATATCAAAATCCGAGGGCATTCTTTTCAACAAGAAATCTCTAACGCAACCGCCAACTATGTAAGCCTCATAGCCATGTGCATTTAAAGTGTCCAAAACTGTATTAACGTATTGTGGTAATAGAAACATAAAAATTCACCTCTTTTAATATATCTCTTTATTTCGGCATTTCGATTTTTTCAAAATGCATATTCATTTATTTACAGCGGAACGCCGTCCACGGCGTTCCGCAATTTGCCAAAGGCAAATTGTATTGTCGTGTTAATTCTTTTCTTCTATAGGTTTTTCTATATAGGTAGGTGCGGATGCGGGTGCTGTGGTGTCAAAACTCTTAGAACAAGCCAACCCTAGTATAATACATAGGTATGGCATAACTGTTATAGCGTTTGGACTAAAGATAGTCATTATGCTGAAAGCTACCATAGATATAAACAATCCTATGAATATGTTGCTATCCTTGAACCTTTTGCAAACCTTAATAAAGCAATACACTATAGTTGCTAGGTACACCACTAGCATAGGAATACCCATAGTTACGGCTATCTGTAGGTAGTTGTTGTATACTACGTCAAAGCCGTTGACTATAAATCCTGCACCCTCATATGTGCCTAACTGAGCGTATATTAGGCAGTCTGGACCAGTGCCGACTACTGGGAAGATTTCTATGTAGCCTAGGGTTTTGCCCCATGTGTAGGAAAATACATCCACTACGTTGTTGATGTCAAATTCGGCATCTTCGCTCCAGTAGTACCCTGTAGAGCCTAACCTATAGAAACTATCTTGCCACATGATAGCACCATCATAGAATGTGTAACCGCCGTTCATGGCATAGGATGTAACTACTGCTAGTCCCCCCATGACTACACATAGCACTAATGGCAAAACGTTCTTGAACTTCTTAACTAGCATAGTTATAAGCATAACTACTACTATTACACCTAAACCTACTACACCAGTTACAGTGTGAGTATCCACTATTAGGTAGCTGTATACTAGACTCATTATAGTATAGAATACAGACTTTTCAGCGGTGGCAAGTAGCAACGTAATACCTAGCATTAAACACAAGTATTCCGCATAGAATGTAGGGCTACCACTAAAACCACTAGGCAAACACACGTTATACAAAGATATACTATTTAGGTTGTCGTAGTAGGATATTTCTGTATCTATAAAGTATGATAGTATCTGTAATACTCCCCATGCACACTGCACAGCAGAGGCTACTACTAAAGTTTTCACCATGCTTTTTAGGTTGTCTTTGGAAGTGTTAAAAGTCATTACTAGTAGTATAGTCATGCATGATAGGATAGTTAAAACTCCTGTAGTTCTGCCATACATACCGTTGAAAGACTCCAAAACGCTATAGGAAGATACAGTGGAAACTATTAGAAATACTACCCCTAGCAGTAGCAAAACTATTATAGCTAGGTGGTGTTTCTTGTTGAAACGCTGTCTAGCACCTAGTATTACCAACAGTATAATGCTAACTACCCACACAGTAGCCAAACATATAAACGGAGTATTTAAAAAGCCATAAGCTTTACCAGTTCCTTTACCGATAAGTTTAGCTACTACTTCTATTATGTCAGGAATAGCTTGACCTATTAAAAATAGTATTGCCACTAATTTAACACATATTAGTGGGAGTTTTTCTATAGTGTTATCTTTCATGTTTAAAATAAAGTTGGATTTTTCTGTAGTACCAAAAATAGTCTTTGGCATGATAGTACACTCCTTTCTTAAAACTATAATTATTATATCGAAACGTTTTTTTTTATATAGCGGAACGCTAAATATTTTTTATATATCGGAACGGCGAATCGCCGTTCCCTACAATATCGTTAAAAAATTTATTATATCCATGTTGTACCAAATGCCCTGCAGAAAAAGTTACAGGGCATTTTTTTAGTTATCAATGTTGTTGCGTTACTTAGCGTACTCGATAGCACGGCTTTCCCTAATAAGGTGAACTTTAATCTGTCCAGGGTAGTCGGACTCATTTTCAAGACGCTTTGCGATACTCCTAGCGATAACGACCATTTTTTCGTCGTTAATCTTTTCGGGAGCGACCATAACACGAACTTCTCTACCGGCTTGAATAGCGTAACACTTATCCACACCATCGTAAGAGGAGCATATTTCCTCAATCTTTTCTATACGTTTGATGTAGTTTTCGTAGTTTTCACTTCTAGCCCCCGGACGTGCAGCGGATATAGCATCGGCGGCTTGAACTATACAAGCGATAGCAGTTCTAGGTTCAACGTCGTTGTGGTGAGCCTCTATAGCGTGGATAACCTCTGGGTTTTCCTTGTACTTTTTACATACATCCACACCTATTTGAACGTGAGAACCCTCTATTTCGGAAGTTAAAGCCTTGCCTATATCGTGGAGCAAACCAGCCCTACGGGCTAAGTTAGCATCTACGCCCAACTCGGAAGCTAAAACCCCCGATAGGTGAGCGACCTCTACAGAGTGGCTTAAAACGTTTTGGCGGTAGCTAGTACGATACTTTAATCTACCCAAAAGCTTTATAAGTTCGTGGTTAATGCCGTGTACGTTGGTTTCAAGTACGGCTCTTTCGCCCTCTTGTTTAATTTTATGTTCGACTTCTCTACGAGCCTTGTCGACCATTTCTTCGATTCTAGTAGGGTGTATTCTACCATCTGAGATAAGTTTTTCAATAGCAATACGGGCAACCTCACGTCTAACTTGGTCAAAGCAAGATAGTGTGATAGCTTCGGGAGTGTCATCTATAATTAAATCTACACCAGTTAAAGTTTCTAAAGTACGAATGTTTCTACCCTCTCTACCGATAATTCTACCTTTCATTTCGTCGTTAGGTAGATTGACAACAGATACAGCAGACTCCGAAACTTGGTCGGCAGCACACTTAGCAATAGCCAAAGATATGTAACTTCTAGCCTTGTCTTCGCACTCATCTTTTACTTGCTGTTCAAAGGATGCTACTTTTAAGGCTTTTTCGTGCATTAGTTCAGTTTCGAGGTTGTTAAGAATAACCTCTTTAGCCTGTTCTCTAGTCATTTGAGAGATTTTCTCTAAAGTTTCTACTTGAGCGACTCTAACCTTTTCAGTTTGAGCCAACTTATCTTCAGCGGATTTAATCTTTCTGTTGAGTGTTTCGTCTTTCTTTTCAAGGGTTTCTGTCTTGCGGTCAAGATTTTCCTCTTTTTGTTGTATTCTACGTTCTTGACGGGAGATTTCGGAACGTCTGTCTTTTATCTCTTTTTCGGCATCGGAACGCAATTTATGGAGTTCGTCCTTAGCTTCTACTAAGGCAGCTTTCTTTTCATTTTCTGCATCTACTTTAGCATCTTCGATAATTTTAGTAGCCTCTTTTTCAGCAGAGCCTATTAAAGTTTCAGCCTGTTTTTTTCTATACTCAACGCCCCTCGCAAAAGACTTCTGGTTTACTATTAGACCAGAGGCAACTGCACCAACTATCAATGATACCAAACATAGAACAAATATAATATAACCTGGCAAACTATTTCCTCCTTTCATGGAAATCTTATAAAATATTAATTGATATTCTAAAGTTTGCAAATCAAAAAATGCAACATTATTATTATATACTGTTTTGGGCTAAAAGTCAAATTATTTTTAGTGTAAAGCCATAAAAGAATAATACTCAATTTGTGACAAAAAAGTAGCACATTGCAATATTCACAAATTATTAATAAAATTTCATAAAATTTGTGCTATAATAGAAAACATATACTATCTTAAAGCAAATATTATACTTTTGTGAATATCATAAGAGTAGACAAAAATAATATAAACTCCGTATGGAACGGCAATTTACCGTTCCGAAAAGAAACAAAAAAAGAAAGGACTGATTCTTTATGGCAAAGTATTCGCACAAACAAAACGCAGAACAACTAGAAAAGTTGGCAGATATATGTGTAAAGAACTATCACATTGAGCCTGAACTATATACCCGCTATGACGTAAAAAGGGGTCTAAGGGACTTAAACGGCAAGGGCGTTTTGGCTGGTCTAACCGACATAAGTGAAGTTTGCTCAACTAAGGAAGTTGATGGCAAAATGGTATCTTGTGCCGGACAACTATTCTATAGGGGCATAGATGTAAAAAGTCTAGTAAACGGTTTTACTACAGATAACCGTTTCGGGTTTGAAGAAACTGTGTACCTACTACTATTTGGCTACCTACCCAACCAAACCGAGTTGTCAGAATTTAGGGCTATGCTAGGCAACTACAGAACTCTACCTATAAACTTCACTAGGGATGTACTAATGAAGTCACCTAGCAACGATATGATGAATATGCTATCTAGGAGTGTTTTAACGCTATACTCCTACGACGACAACCCCGACGATACCTCTATACCTAACGTTCTTAGGCAGTGTCTAGAGTTGATAGCTCTATTCCCAGTAGTTTCAGTATATGGATACCAATCCTTTATGTACTATAAGAACGGTAGTAGTTTAGTTATCCACAACCCCGACCCTAAACTATCTACAGCAGAAAACATACTATATATGTTACGTCCCGACAGCAGATACTCCGAACTAGAAGCTAGAATATTAGATATGGCTTTGGTACTCCATGCGGAACACGGTGGCGGTAACAACTCTACATTTGCTACCCATGTAGTAACATCCTCCGGTACAGATACTTACTCCGCAATATCTGCGTCGCTAGGCTCTCTAAAAGGGCCAAAGCACGGCGGTGCTAACATAAAGGTAGTCCAAATGTTTGACGATATGATGGGAACTGTAAAACACTGGGACGACGAAAACGAGGTTAAGGACTACTTAAGAAAACTCCTCAACAAAGAGGCTTTCGACCATTCGGGACTAATATACGGTATGGGTCATGCGGTGTATTCCATATCCGACCCCCGTGCAGAAGTCTTTAAGGGTTTCGTTGGAAAGTTGGCTCAAGAAAAAGGCTACCAAAAAGAGTTCGGGCTATACTCCATGGTAGAACGTCTTGCACCGGAAGTAATAGCCGAAAAGCGTAAGATTTACAAGGGCGTTAGTGCAAACGTGGACTTCTATAGCGGTTTCGTGTACAGAATGCTAGGTATTCCTAACGAACTATTTACACCATTGTTTGCCATGTCTAGGATTGCTGGGTGGTCTGCCCACAGAATAGAAGAACTCCTTAACGCTAGTAAGATTATTAGACCTGCTTACAAGTCTGTGTCCACTAGAAAAGAATACGTCCCCCTTAGCGATAGATAATATTGCATATATTCGGCAAAATATATTTATGAGCTTTTCAAACAAAATTTTAAAAGTTTTACTAGAAAATTTCTAACATAGTACATTCTTGACTTTTTTGCTTACAAATGTTATACTATATGTTGTCAAGAAAGTAGTGCGTATAATGGTTCAGCGTGAAGTCTTATTATAGATTTCACGCTGTATTTTTTTTACACTACTCATAAATAAATAATTTTTTTAATATATTAAGGAGTGTTTTTTGTATGCCAAAGAATCAATTTGAAAGAATGATATTCGCTCTACTAACCGTAATAGTTACAGTACACGCATATGTGTTCTATAGCCTATATGTAGTAAACGGTAGCACCTTAATGGAAATCACTGGGGCTAGTAGTGTACTAGGTGCTATAAACTCTCAAGGGGGAGTATATATGCTAGGTAGATATATGCCAATATGGGCGGTAGTACTAATAGAGTTCGTATTTGCGTATACCCTAGAAGTTCTAGTAGGTAGCCCTAGTTCATTTAAGTTAGCGTGTAAAGTTTTCAACCCTAGAGAAACTCACCCAGTAATGTTTGAAAGTGCTATAATATGTGCTACAGTAGGTATTATGTGTCCTGCTATGAGTTTAATAGCGTCTTTCCTATACTACCCATACTATGAGGGCTTTAACGTATTAACTCTACTTGCAAACTGGATAAAGCTAGTATGTTACAACCTACCTTTTGCGTTCTTCTCACAGATGTTCTTTATTCAACCACTAATTAGAACAGTGTTCAAGGCTATCTTCTGTAGAGAAAGCAAGGTTACCCCAAACGGTGCAATGGAATAGAAATTAAGATAATGCAATGAATATTAATATAGGGAACGGCAAATAGTCGTTCCCTATAGTGTTATTGTCTAATGTATATGCCTTGTTCTTCAATCCACGTTTCGAGGTCTTCCTTAGCCTCCTCTGCCCAACTTTGGGGTTCGTCGTATTGGCTGTCGTAGCGTGTAGACCCCTCATCCTTAGGCTTGACGTTTTCTAAACCTTTTTTCTTATCTTCCATAGTTAAGACCTCACTTTCTATATTATAGTAATATTATATATCAATAGTGGAATTAAGTCAAGTTTATAAATTTAGAATATTGCTTAAGAATATTAAGTGAACGTGAGTTCTATGTAATTCCATGCTACCGCATGGCGGAACGCCGTGGGCGGAGTTCCGTACATGGGTTTATTTAAAAAATTTAAGATAATGCAAATATGTAGTGAACGGCGATTTGCCGTTCCGTAATTTTGCAAAACAAAATTGTATTGTCGAACTTGCGTTAAGTTACTAATGTTGTCAATATGCACAAATTTCAAGTGCAAAATTTTACTGTCATAATTTGAAAAATTAAAGACATATTTACAAACTTGTGATATAATATTCATGTATTATTAAAAATCATAACTTTTTTGGAGGTATAAAAAATGGCAAAAAACAGACTAATAGGTGACTACCCTGTAATCGGTATTCGCCCAACTATCGACGGTAGACGTGGTGCTTTAGGAGTAAGAGAAAGCTTAGAAGACCAAACCATGAACATGGCTACATCTGTTAAGAAACTATTCGAGGAGAACTTAAAGTATTCCAACGGCGAACCTGTAAAGGTAGTAATATCCAACACTACTATAGGACGTGTTGCAGAGGCTGTAGCCTGTGAAAATCAGTTTAAAAAAGAGGGTGTAGACATTACACTCACAGTAACACCATGTTGGTGCTATGGTTCTGAAACTATGGACATGAACCCTATGACTATCAAGGGTGTATGGGGTTTCAACGGTACTGAACGCCCTGGAGCTGTATATCTAGCATCAGTGTTGGCTACTCATGCCCAAAAGGGTCTACCTGCATTTGGTATCTATGGCCATGACGTTCAAGATGCAGACTGCACAGACATCCCAGAGGACGTTAAAGAAAAGCTATTACGTTTCGGTAGATGTGCTGTAGCTTGTGCTACTATGAAAGGCAAGTCTTACCTACAGATAGGCTCTATATGTATGGGTATAGGTGGCTCTATTATAGATTCCAACTTTATTGAAGAATACCTAGGCATGAGAGTAGAGTCCGTGGACGAAGTGGAAATTATCCGCCGTATGACAGAGGGTATCTATGACGAGGAGGAGTTCCAAAAGGCTCTAGCATGGTCTAAAGAAAAGTGTATCGAGGGCTTTGACAAGAACCCCCCTGAACTCCAAAGAACCCCTGAACAGAAAGAAAAAGACTGGGAATTCGTTATCAAGATGGCTTGTATCATTAAGGACTTAATGAACGGTAACCCTAACTTACCTAAGGGTCGTGAAGAAGAAATGGTAGGTCATAACGCTATCGCTGGTGGTTTTCAAGGTCAACGTCAATGGACTGACTTCTACCCAAACGGCGACTACGCAGAGGCTCTATTAAACACCTCTTTCGACTGGAACGGTGCTAGAGAACCTTACGTTCTAGCTACAGAAAACGACGTGCTAAACGGTCTAGGTATGCTATTTATGAAGTTGCTCACTAACAAGGCTCAAATGTTCGCTGACGTTCGTACCTACTGGAGTGCAGATGCCGTTAAAAAGGCTACTGGTTACGACATAGAGGGCAAGGCTAAAGAGGCTAACGGTTTTATCCATTTGATAAACTCCGGTGCTTGTTGCCTAGACGCTAACGCTAAAGCTACCGACGAAAACGGCAACCCTTGCATGAAAGAATGGTACAACGTCACTCAAGAAGACCAAAACGCTATTATGAAAGCTACTACATGGAACTATGCTGACTGCGGTTACTTCCGTGGCGGTGGATACTCATCTAGGTTTGTAACCGATGCCGAAATGCCTTGCACTATGGTTAGACTAAACTTAGTTAAGGGCTTAGGTCCTATGCTACAGATTGCAGAGGGCTACACCGTTAAACTCCCTGACGATGTAAACGACACCCTTTGGAAACGCACAGACTACACATGGCCTTGTACATGGTTCGCTCCACGTTGCACTGGCGAGGGTGCTTTCAAGGATGCATACACCGTTATGAACAACTGGGGTGCTA
>CAYXNU010000004.1:0-25466 GCA_964466485.1 uncultured Ruminococcus sp. | reverse complement strand
TTCCATAGTTATTCCTCCTCAAGTAAATGTTTTATCTCATCCAACTTTTTCAAGTTAGAATCTAACTCCAAAGTAAGTGAATTATAATGATTATCTAAATCTTTATAATCTTCCTTAATTTCTTTAATTAGAAATAGTCCCATATTTTTTAGTTGTTGGACATCGTCTTTACTGTACTTTTCCATATTATACCTCCGTACATAGTGAAATATTACTTTCAATAGTTTCATAGGCAGAGTCTTTCATCTGCATAGTTTCCATAAACAAACCTTTTTCGTTTTGCGATAATCTTATGTATATTGTATCTTTAGCATACAAATCTTTTTTTAGCTGAAAATATCCAGCGTATAGGATTCCGTCGTCTGTTACCTTACAGCGGTGTTTGTTCTTTAGTGTTTGATAAATCTTCACTTTCCAGCTGTTTCTATTCAAGAAATCTAAAGGGACTTCTTTAGTTTTGCCCTTTGTTGAATAGAAAGTGTTACGATTTAGCACAATTTCAAAACCTCTGCCAAAGTCTACACCTATAGCCATAGGCATGGAGTTTTGAACATCCAAACTTTGATTTAGATAGTTTACCGCACCAAAAGCCACGGAATGGTAGATAAAATCATTTTCTTCTGAATCTCCAATCAATTCAGCGTCGCTGAAATAATCTTCAAACTTTTCACTGAACCAGTCAATCTTAGAAGTTCCGCCAATCATGATAAGTTGGCTTACATCTTCAGCGTCGATACCCTCGTCTATGGAATCCAACATTTCGTCAAGTAAAGTTTTTATCTTTTTCCAAATACCAGACTCCTCAAGCAACTTTTCCACATTAACTCTTTTCAAGATAACGTCTTCACCAAAGAAACGTTCTTTGCCAGTTTCGGGCGTATCTAATTCGTCATAGAGTTCTATTTTCAAGCGTTCTGCGAGTTCAAAAAGTTCAAAGTTTATAGAAGCATCGTCAAATCTACCGCAGTCCAAAGCCTCTTTGATTGTATTAGCAAGTTTAGGTTTTAAGTAATTATTGCTAATAATATCGGACATATCTTTACCGCCAAAGTTAATTCCTGTTGATGCCAACGAGCGGATACTATCCTCGGAAATACCTACCAAACATATATCCAACGTTGATGCACCAAAATCTATCACAACAACGAACTTTTCCTCATCGTCACAATCCAAACATTCGTCGGATATCTCATCCGAAAATATAGCAGAAAACGGTTCAGTTATAATCTCTTGTACATGAAACCCAGCCTTTTCCGCACATTTGCGTAGCCTTGCCTTTTGTATTTCCGAAAAAACAACAGGCACTGTAAGAATAGTTGGTGAACTCATATCGCAACGATACTCATTCATTTTAAAGAAAATCTGTTTAAATATGTCAGTTATAACATCTTCTGTAGTGACGAAATACTTTCCGCCACAGATATTTTTTTTCCAACTTTCAACTTGTAAAGTCCTTTTGATATAAGCAATGTAATCAGGGTCTGCTACTTTTCGAGCGTCATTTGCTTTTTGCGATGAAAAGAAAGATTTTGACAAAACTCCGTCCTCATTTTCATAGTAATATATAACATTAGGTGCTAACTTTTCAGCAGAACTTTGAATGCCCTCCAAATCCACTTTCTGTTTTTTCATACCATCGAAATAACACGCTTTTAAGTTTTGCATACCGAAATCAATGCCGATACATTTTTTCATTTCTGTCCTCCACTATTTATAAATTGTACACTTACCGCAAAGTTTAAGTTGTTCAACATTATCATCAGCCAAATATTTTATTACATATGGTCTTTGAGTTATAATCTTTATAGTACCCGAAATTCCGCTATCACTAGCAGGAATTGCATGTTCAAAATATTTAGCATAGTCTTTTATACTGTCCCCGACATTAGCATTAATTGGCTTGTAACCAGCATCCATAAGATACTGTTCTAAGTATTTCCAATCATCAAGACTTACTTTGCTATCGCTCTTGTAAATGTACTTTTCCAAAGCCCCATGAACTACTTGCATAATATCGTCTGCATCATCGAAATCGCCATCGTCTAGAACTTTGTTTAAATCCTCCTTACAGCGAGTATATTCTCTATCGCCGAGTTTATCCGAAAGCTTGTCTAAGTTTTCAATAAGCTTTTTAACGTAATCTTCATTAGGGATAACCACATCGCTGTCTATAGAAACTTTCACAGTGTCATTAACTGGCACTGGCACACTAGCACTGATAGGCTTATCTAGAACTATAGGTGTAGTATGTTGCATTTCAGCATTTGAGTTTGATTGCAAAGCTTGTATAGCATTGCTCAACTCAGTGATACGCTTATCCTGTTTGATAACTAGTTGAGTTAGAGCATCAATCTGTTGTTGTTGCTGTTGAACTGTAGTATTATCAGTGCTACCATACTGTTTTTCTAGGGCTTCCACACGGTTTAAAAGTGCGGTTAAATCTGCAAGAACCTTTGCTGTATCGTTGCCTTTAGAGAAGTTTTCAAGGCAAGTGTTTGCAGTAACCTTAACTTTTTCCAACTCTGCTTGCAAGTTGTCGAACTTAGTATTTATGTTTTTGTCTACACTATTTATTTGATTGTTTAGTTTGCTAATAGACTTAACGACTTCGTTATACTTCTTGTCATCTACACCGTTTGGGTTAGAGTTTTTCGACGTAGAATCGTCATTGTTGAACATATAAGTATCCAACGCAAAGTCGGCTATTAAAGAAACTATTACCGAAACTAAAACTGTTAAAAGAGATTTCATAGCAATACAACTCCTTTCTTTACTTGTACACGGTACACTTTCCGAGTAACTTTAATTCTTCAACATTGTCACCATCGAAATACTTTAGTGTGTATGGCTTTACAAATATATTCTTTATTGTACCAGAAACACCACCGCTAGTAGGAATTACACTTTCAAAACATTTAGCATATTTTTTTATATTGTCCCCTACGTTAATGTCAAGTGGCGTGTAACCAGCTTCCATGAGATACTGCTCTAAGTATTTCCAATCACTCAAAGCTACTTTATTGTCGCTCTTGTAGATATATTTTTCTAAAGCCTCATGAACGCTTAACATAATATCTTCTGCATCGTCGAAATCGCCATCATCTAGAACTTTGTTTAAAGCCTCTTTACAGCGAGTATATTCTCTATTGCCGAGGATATCCACAAGGTTTTCCAGTTTTTCAATGAGCGTTTCAACATACTGTTCATTTGGGACTAAATAGTCCATATCTTTTTCAGTAGATGTAACGTTTGAAACTATCCCACAACTAGGATACTTATTCGCTAAAAAATCTATTAAAGTTACATCAACACACTGAAACTTATACTTATCTTTTAATATACTTACTAACTCAGTCATATTATCACCTACTATATTACATCATCGGACGCAACGTTTTCTTGAATGGTTTTCAACAAGCTACCTTTAGAGTCCAAAAGCTTTGCAGACAATTGTAGAGTGCCATCCGTATCGATTTCAAACTGTATATCAATACATGAGGGTTGTAGCTTGTTATCTATTGAAATCTTGTATGTATTGATGTAAGAAACTCCCTTATCACGGGTTACTTGTGCATGAGGATAGTTTTTAACATCTTTTTCATAGCAAGGTATTTCTAGTTCTCCAGTTTTCAACATTTCCTTAGTGACATCGTAAATTTTGTTGCCTTTGGTAGGCAAAACTACATTCTCCGAAATAAGAGGATAGAAACGAGTCAAACCCGAATTAGTTCTTTCGCCAACACCAAACTGTTGAGTAGTTTTTTCTTCCACTATGAATAGCTTTTGCTGTTCGGCAATAAGTAAAGCACCTTTAGCAATTAAGTCAAAAGGTTCATCGCTAAGAATGATTTCTATTCCGTCGTTTTCAAACTGTTCTATTAAAAGCTTTTGAGCAAGTAAAATTTTAGAACTACCACCCGCCATGACGATTTTATGTACATACTTCTTTTGGCTGTAAACACTATCTATAACACGTTGGGTAATATCTATAGTATTTTGAATCAATGGTAAGATAGCGTTTTCAAATTCTTCCAGTGTAATGGAAACTTCATAAGTTACTTGTTCGCCATTTTGTAGGAGTATAAACTTTTCGTTATATTCAACTTCTTCAGAAAAAGCCTCTTTAATTTCGTCGCCAAACTCCCTAATGGATATAACATTGTAGTAGTATTCTTCTTCTGTCATTGCAACGTCGTCGTCATCGAAATCCATATCATCAACATCCATAGAAAACTCAACGCCATTTTCTTCTAGAATAGGTAGTAGAAACTTTTCTATAACCATATCAGTTACGGTATTTCCGCCGAGGTTTCTGTCGCCATCTTCAGCAATCTGTTTAAAGTGTCCTTGCAAATCTCTTTCAATAACAGATATATCGAACGTACCACCGCCGAAGTCATACACTGCCACGATATCGTCTTTAATATCCGTACCGAGAGATGCTACTGCTGCCGCTGTAGGTTCAAATACCAATCCCACATTAGAGAAGTACGCATCTTGAGCAGCACTCTTAATATACTTTTTTTGGTCTGGGCTAAACTTTGCAGGAACGGTAATAATAGTCTTGTCGTGGTCTGTCATTTCGCCGTTGCCAAAAAGTTTCAATAACCTTTTTTCAACCTTTTCGTTAAGTAGTTGGTTTAGAAAAATCTTTGCAATTGCCTTGCATTTGAGTTTAAATCTATCGCCATTTTCAGCAACGATTTCACGTTTATCGCATATATCGGGTTTAAAGTTTAGCATTAAAGCTTGAGGAGTGTTGTTATTTTTAGCACATCTTATAGCATCACGCCCGATAACGCATTCATTTTTGGATACGAAATATACAGCCGTACGAGTACTTTTTCCCCCGATTTTTTGTAGTTTTCCGTTTTTGTCACGACTATATATTACGGTATTAGTTGTGCCAAAATCGATACCTATATTTTTAGAAACAATTTCACTTGACAAAATATCACCCTCCATTAAATAATAGTTGCACAGCGTTGCGTACCTTCTTCTGCTATGGTGTAAATACTCTTATCAAATATAACAGGATAGCAGTTCCAACGTACTTCTATTTTCAACAAAAAGTCTGCAAATAGATACTTGCATACCTTAAGAATATTGCTGTACTCATCAGTTTTTTCGTCAACCATAAAGATATAAAATATACGTTTAAAAGTGTCATAATAGAATGTAACTCTATCACTTCTATAGTTAAATATTTTTGAGATAACACTTTCCAGTAGGCCTTGTTTAGTAGTCATCCTTTTGGATTCTGCCATATAGAAAAGTATTATTTCTTGAGTTCTCTTTGGAAACTTAGGGAATTCTATTTGAAGCATTTTACCCCATTTGCCACTAAGGATTTCATTGAATAGACGTTTCTGTACATAGTCCCTTGTGGTGTACTTAGAAGTTTTCTCCAAATAGTTCATATAGTGAACCATTACATTTAGTAAATCGGGGTTTGCCTTTAGGATTTCCCATCGTTCTTCTTGAGCCTTTCTTTGTAAGCTACCACTTGAAGTACTGAATAGCACTCTGTATAGGTTGCTGTAGTTGAGGTCTACGTTTACGGTATTTTTTGTACTTCCCGTTGAAACTTCGCCGTTCAAGAGCGTACAAGAATAGTAAGGAGTATCCATTACAAGTATCCCCCTTTCCATACATACTCAGGGAATACTCTCTGTATTTGGTGTATTACATATGCAATGCGGTCAAATAGCATTGCAAGAGTATCGTGTTCAAACTCTAGATACACCATAGCCCTACCGCTTTCTTGTAGGCATGGCATAAGTATAGGGTAGTCAAAATGGTTTTCATAGGTGCAAATAGTCATACCCTCTGGGTACTCTCTATGTACTTTGACAAATTGCACAACATCGCTAAACTTTTCTAAAAAGTTAAATATATCCGCCTCGCTGTAGATATGGTCTATATTGCAAATGTACGAGCCTTTATTGACACAATAGCACTGGCTATTAATAGTTGAACTCTCTATAGGTTTTACTTCCACTTTTTGCATAAGTTCTTTTACGTTAATATCAACATTTTTTGGAGTGATAATAACTTCTCTGCCGTCAGCGTTTTCTATGACTTCTCTGTCGAGTTCATAGTCATACTTTGGGTCATATAGTATAAACTCATTCTTTTGGCACATATAGTGGAAAGAATACTCTTTCTTTATTCCAGCGGGGTTGCTAGTAATTGCAACGTTCCAAATACTTCTATAGTTTAGCTTTAGTTTATCCTTTAGATTATTTTCAGCGAGTCTTAAGTCGCATCCTTTGATGTTATCACATTCGGACTCTAAATACACCAAACGTCTAAAGTATGGGGCGTATATAACTGGAGCGGAAATATTATACATACTAGCCAATCGGTAAAGGATTTCTTTTTCTTGAAATAGTAAAGTTTCTTTTAAAATCAAGTGGTATGTAAACTCTGTTGAGTTGTCGGGAAGGAGTCCTATGTAAGTCTTTTTGTTTCCGCAGTAGTTGTATAGCTCCTCATAGGGGACATCTAAATACCCTATAGCAAAAGTTTTAAGGACTGTATTTTTATCATCAAATATAGTACTGTCTTTGAACTCTTGAACGCTATCGGTACAAGAAACAAACTCAAACTCTTTAGGGGGTTTTGCTGTGTTAGTTAGACCGCATACTATATTCCAGCTAGTAGAATCTTGTACAGTGTCATTTGAAAAGTTAGGTTTTGTAAGCAACTCCTCTTGATACTCTACTAGGTTGCAAAAGACCTCACTCCAAATGTTTTTTTGTTCGTCGGTCATATGCCTACTCTGTTCTATAATAGATTTAATATTTTTACAAAGTGTATCCTTTTCATACATTTTCTCATCTCCATTTATATACTTTTAGCTTGTGTACTCATATCGATAGAACTGCCGTTCAGTTTAGTTTTTCCATCGTTTAACACCAACTCCGACTTTCCCGACTTTATATCGACGTTACTGCTTTCAAGTTTAAGTTGGGTGTTCTTCTGTGATATAGAAACCTTACTAGAATCCATATCAATACTAGAATCTTTCAAAGAAGAAACTATGCTATCTTGTTTAATGGTAACGTTAGCATTATCGCCAACTTTAGCAACGATAGTGTTCTCATCAATCTCAACTGTAGACTTTTCGCTATGTGAAACTAACAGGTGTTCGGAGTCCATTTCTAGAATATTTTTCCCAATAGCGAAATACTTCTTGTCGGGGTTGTTGCAGTTATCGGGTAGTTTTTCTTTACGCAAAGAACCTATCACATAAGGCTTTTCACCAAAGATGTACACCATAACCATATCGCCAACGTCAGGGAGAGCGACTAACCCGCCATGGGTAGAGCCTACAAAGTTAGTCAATACTGGAATCCAATAGCGTTGGGAGTCGTTATCTTCAAAGTTAGAGAACGAAACTTGTACTCTACCGAGTTTTTCGGAATCGTTGTTAGCTGTAACTTCTGCCATAGCAAATAGCGGATAGCTATCTTCTTCAATATAGTCACAACTTAAACTAGTTTTTGCCTTGTAACGATAGTACACTTCGTCGTATTGTTCAAACGTTTCCATATGGTAGATAGTATACTTTTGCCCATCAATCACAACAGTAGAGCCATTTAAAAGTTGTTTCATAGTCAAGAAAGTTACTTCTCTGCTATCTTTTGTAGCTGTGATACTCTTATCTATAATCGAGGAAGCATAGTCTTTGGGTTGAGTAGGCATAGTAACAGAACTATTCGTTTTACCGAACTGCACGTTTCCTTCTTCAGTAATCCAAAGCCCACACTTATACTTGTTAGATAGCATTTGCATAAAAGAAAAATCATCCATATTGTATTGATATAGTATATCTTCTATAGGCTCATTTAAACCCTCGCAAATGCCTATTTCCACTTGAGAATAGCTTTTCAAGATATCTTTAAGAGTTTTTTTAGGGTTTTGGAATATTCTATCTGTACTACTTTCTTGCATATTCCAAGAGTTTGATACGACTAAAATTTCCGCAACGGTCTTAAAAGTTTCTCCAGAAATAGTTACATCCTTAACAAACCCCTTAAAGAGTAAGCTACCATCGTTAGCACTAATCTGCACCTTTTGGCGATTTTCCGCCAATTGAAGAAAATCGTTTATAGCATTTTCTTCAATAATGGCGTTAATCGTTGCAAATGTATGTTCATTCATATTAGAAACAATTTCACAAACGAAAGATATCGTTTTAGGAATATTAGTAATCTTCATAGCTAAATAACTTCATACTTTATAGTTGACACTTTATGGTTAGCACGTTGTGCTATAAAGAGGTCAAAACTTACACCATCTTCACAAAAAGTTTCTTGATAGTCTAGGCAGAACATAGAATCAAACTCAAACGTACGGCGGATATTACCCTCGGCATCGGTGTTTTCTATGGTAAAGATTTCTATCTTTACTGTACGATAAACATCGGATGTTTCTTTAGACCAGTTAGCAAGTTTAGTCATATTCTTATAGAACTCTTGAGTTTCAGCTGACCCCTTAATTCTCAACTCAATTCTAGCGTTTCTGTCACGTTCTTTGCTGTCATCATCGCTATTGAATTTAAAGATAACCTCTTTAATAGAGTCGTTGTTGTTTGTAGCGTTATCATCTGATTTTGAGGAGATAAAACTAATCTCATCCTTAGAACCTATTATTTGAACATTATAATATAAACTCATGTTTACTTACTCCTTTTTAATTATCACTCACGTTAATGTCATCTATTTCGATAGGCTGTTCAACGCCCCTAAATTTCAAGAAGAACTTGCCATCTTCAAAGACGAAACTTTCGTCATCCATAAGTAGTGGATTTACTTTTTCTGCGGGGTTTATGTTGTTGCACATATTTTGTATTGCCCTAGTAATCTGTATAGCGTCAATACTTCTTCTAACGTCTTCACGTTGCATAAAGTATATCAAATAGTTTTTAGTCAAGTATTGATATATAGGTTTGCAATCTAGGGTACGAGCCGTCAACACAAAAGCTTGTTTTTCCAAAGTATCGCTACGGAAACAGAAACCGTTGCCCTCTTTTCCGACAATACTGCTCTTTAAGTCGGTATCCATATTTAGGCGGTTTTCTGGGTTAAACTTAGCCCTAAAGTTATTGCTGTTTTCTTTCTGTTCCAAATCGAAACGCACATATGGGTTGCCATTAATGATACTGCTTTTTGGATACTTTTTCTGTTGGATACTTGCTGTCTGTGTAGCAACAACTATTCCTGCTGCAATGTACGCTGAATCTATATAGATAGATGGTGTATATATCTTGCAATCGTCTACTATGTCAACTTGACGTTTATCCTTAGGGATAACAGTAAAGTTAGGATATGTAAGCACAACTGAACTTTTAGCATCAATAATATTAGTTTTGTCTATGTATTCGTTTAAAACTTTACTCTCGAAGTTTTTAAAGCCAGTGTATTCGTCAGCGTTGAAGTTAAAGAAAGATAGTATTCCGCAACTATCTAGTATCTGTGTAATAGCATTTAAGTCCCCGATAGTTACATTTTGACGACCCTCGTCAGCTTTATTGCTTTTGTCGGCACCTATTCCAAACTCCGGAAATAAGCCATAATCGATACTATCGTCAGTAGTTTCTCCTTTTTCGTCGTCTTTCATTTTAACGGCTGGTAAAACCGCAAACCAAATGCGTGTCTTTTCAGCGGTATTAACAGCATTAAAGAACTTTTTAATATCGTCTTTTTTCTCAAGTAGAGTGCTAATCTCATCATTAGCGATAATAACACCAGCCTCGACAAAGCCATTTTCGTCACCAGCGTGGCGGAAGAACTGTTCTACATTTGCGACTTTTTGCACAAGATATCCTACAGCATCACAGAATGATTGTTGAGCCTCTTTATACATATCAACGTAATTATCTTTTCTTTTCTGTAGCTCACCCGTGCTTAAACTTTGTAAAGCAGTATTTTCTTTTTTAGCATATACAGACATGAACAAGTTTCTGTCAACAGAGCCTTCTGGTAGCCTGTCAACGACACTTGCCCAACCCTTGCTAGAAATATCGTCCACAAGTAGGAATTTTTTTTCTTCACCTATTACTTCCACTTGTTGTTCAAGTTCTTTTTTAATAGGAACTAAATTTCCCTCATCGTCCCAAACCAACTTGCATTCTAGTAGTTCTTGTTGATTTTCAGCACCGTTTTCAATAGCCAAAGTGTCAGTAGATACGCCTCTGCTTTTCAATACTCTGTTGGTATCTTCAATGGCTATTGGTAGCATTTTCAATGTGCTTCCCTTGTATTCTTCTGCAACGCTGTTTAAAGCACCAGTAACCAACTTCAACCACTTTTTCACTCCATCGGGATTTCCTTTTTCTTTTTCCTTTATAGCGTTTGCGTAGTAGTTGTCCATTTGACTTCTTCTAGCGAATACCTTTTTATAGATATTCTTAGGTTGTAGAGCCTCATAAAGTTTTTCATAGTTAGAATCAGCGTTACTTTTTCCGCTGTTAGACTTATCCTCAATGATATCGTGTACAGCTGTATAGAACTCATGTTTGCAAAGTTCTATCATATTACCGCCACTTCTGCCGTCAAGGTGATAATCCACACTAGCAAGTTGGTTGTTTTCGTCCATATGCATAGTTTCGTATATTACTGGTTTAAACTTGCTTTTAAATTCTTCAAAGCTATGCACCAATAGATTTTCTTCAACATCTGCGATAGATTCTTCTGGGGACTTGTTATCCAAAATTAGCGAAAGTTTTTTACCACTATCGTTAAAGCTTTCCAAAATAATTGTTCTTGAATTTTGAGGGATTTTTTTAAAATTTAAATCCAACTTAATCAACTCCTTTATATTTTAACTATATTATAATTTTGGGAGATACCGAGTAACATTTTAGCTAAAGTTTCGCTACAATAAATGTTATCGTCATCTATTCCCGCTATTTTAAATAGATTATATCTTCCTACATTTTTTTGAGATATAACAATATTATCTGCATACCATATACCGCCATCGCAATGCAAAGTAGTATTTAGCCTATCTATGCAGTATATCCTAGGGGGGATAGCGACGTAATACTGTCGTTTTTCACCGCTATATGATATCGTAACTGGAATGATATATAAGCCATCAGTGTTTCCAAACTCCATAATCTTACACCATAGCCAGTCACTGAATAGTGGCACAACGTTATCTATGCAGTAATAGTCCCAAAACTGAAAATTTTCATGTAATGAAACTTCCCAACACCTAGGCTCATTTGTGAGATATTGAAACTCTGAACTTCGGCAATATTTTGAGATACAATCGACGTATCTACTTAGTTTGGTATCATATGTATGACTTGCTTGTATCTTATAAAACATCTAATTAAATCACATCCAATCCTAAAGGATTTAATCCTTCAAAATATATTTTTAAAGATGATGTAATATAAATATTATTATCAAGTGCATGAGCCAACTTAAAAATTTGATAGTTTCCCAGTTTGTTCTCATCAATCACTACTTTTTCAAATTCATATAGGGGGTTGTATCCATCCACGACTACATCATACATTGAGTTTTTCAAATCGACGGCATCTATTCTAGGGGGCAACGCAAGGATATAGCTTTTGGTTCTATTTTGAAGTTTATCGATAACGTTTACGGGTTTTGTAAATAGGTTATCGATACCAACGCTTTTCATTGCGTGATAAACTTCCATTGAAAATAATGGTACTGCATCATCGTAAAAAAAATCGGGGAAATCCAATCCACCAATCTTATTTGAGGTATATACTTCTATAGGTTCTCTGCTAATGTGTTGAAATTCGGAGTTCATGCAATATGTAACAATATCCTTAAAGGAGTCTTCTTGTAACTCTACAAAATCATTAAATAGTTTTGCATAATGCAACTTGTATATCATTTAAGCCCACACTCCTTTAACCTTTTGTTTATCATAGCCTTTGGAAAAGTATAGTTGTTTTCTCCATCGTCAACAGCTGAAGTTATCAGTGCCTCGAAGTGAATGTTTAGCTTTTCCATATCGTCTGTGCTAATGTAACGCAAATTTACATTGCTACTAAATGGCATTGCAAAGCTTTTAGAATCATCCACCACTAGGAAACACTGTACATTTTCGCAAAACACAATACATGAGTAAACATCGGTGTAGTGTGCTTTATCGATAAGATACGTTTGAATCCTATTGCTTTGATTATCCACCCTTGAATACTTGTACTTAGATAGCAACCATTCGCCATTAGTATTAGTGACTAGTATTGCCTTGCCACTTCTAGGCAACTCAAAGGAATACCTTAGAGTTTCAGCAGAAACGTAATAGGGAAAACTACTCTTAGGATTAGACTTAAACTTGTCAAGTTTTTCTTCTACACTTTCGGAAAGACCATTCATAAGGTTTAAGAACCACTTCTTATTTAAGTCATACTGAGTTTTCAAGCAATCGTTTCCAAAGCGGTGTTCACACTTTTGCAATACTTTTTTCACATCAGCATTAATGATATCATTGTAGCAACTTAAACTTCTCAACAGTGGATATTTCACTAGCACACTAGATGGCAAATCAATCCTATAGTTGTGTTGTCCAACGTGCCATTGCAACTTTGAAACGTTCATAACTTCATAGGCTTGAGCTTTTTTGTAATGGCTTGTTTTTTCGCCGTAGCCGTCATCTTTTTCCCACGCAGGTAAGAAGTAGCAGTTTTGACTACAGTTTATATCGTACCCGAAATAGTTACCTAGTTTTACTAGCATAGGGTATTGACAATACGCTGCCTTTGCTGAAATCATATGGTGTGCTTGATTTCCCCATGAAATCTCATTTTCTTGCATTAAAGCACTAGAATAGTTTACATATTCCGACTCTTTTTCGCTACTGTTATTGCGTAGTTTCATAGCTAAGCCGTTAGTATTTATCGTGCTTGACGCTAATATATAAGGGCAATCCTTAGCATTTCCGCAAGTTTCATAGGCACAAATAGCATTTATGTACTTGTCTTTTTCCACCACTTCTTGAGGGGTAGTATCCTGTTCGGAGTGACTGTCTAAAGTTTCTATGTGATGTTGGGTTGTATCTGTTTTGGTAAAGTTTGTGCTGTTAGTAGCTTGTGGAGTATCCACTGGCTTGTTGGAAGTAGCAACCGCACTTGATGTTACTTTAGTCTTTCCAGAGGGTGTCGAAACACTAGCAGTTGACACACTTACCGAGGCTGTCGAAACCATTGGCTTTAGGGTAGCTTTTATAGAACCCCCATTAGGACAGGTAATCTTTGCATCTTGATTAAGCAAGGCTACACCGTTAATTTTCATTTTGGATTCCACCCCACTAGACCAATTCCCTATGGATGAATATGGGCATGGCGAGGGAGCACCCGTTGGTGTAGGAGGCAATATACTACAAGTACCTAAACAACTTAATTTAGTATTTTTAGTTAAAGCATCTCCGTTGCCATCCTTGAAACTTTCTTTACTAGGCTTGATTATTATTTTTCCCGTGAGATTTGGGCAACTAAAGGTGCAGTTATTTAAATTTAAAATACGTTTACTCATAATCTTTCATAAAAACATCTACTTAAATATGTAGCGAAAACACACATACAACCTATAAAAAGGCAACTTACATTACCAGTGTAATTATACCATATTTCCGAAAATATTTCAAGTATAAAATTGAAAAACTATCTATAATGCCAAATTTAAATAAATAATAAAGGGAACGACTATAGCCGTTCCCCGTATTAAAATCTTTATTATTTTAGTTGTTATCATCAAGTATTTGATTTTTCAACTGAATAACATCTAATATATTAATAGAGCCGTCACCGTTTAAATCTCCATTAGGTGAAATATCTTTAATAGCCCCTAGAACGTACTTCTTTAGGATTAGCAAATCCATATATGTAACTTTGCTATCGTTGTCTAAGTCCCCAGCCATACTAGAATATTCGTCACCGTTTAGGTCTACGGAGTAGAAATCTATAGTGTTTAGGTTGCTGTTAGCGACTGCCCACGTTAAAGTATTTCCTTGAACTATAGGCTGTATGGAAGTATCAGACAATCTAGCATTAGCGATAGTACTTTCTTGTCTAATTATGTTTCCGCACTCATCCATGATAACATACTTTACACTATCGAACTTGCCATCGATAAGGCTTTCCCATAGCACACAGTACGCCCCAGATGGTAAAGTCACCACCTTGACGTTACCGGCTTGTTCATTTTCATTGCACTGAGTAAGCCATATAATATTAGTGTCGGCTACCTCGCCAGTGGACTCATCTAGACGGTTTTCGCCCATGCAGTCGGCACTTGCGGAGTCGTAAAAAGTATCATCTACTATCTTGACGAAAACATCGTAATTGTAGGTTTGTATCCCTGAAAGATAGTATACATCCGAGGTGTACACTCTTTCGGACTTTCCAACCACAGCAAATGTAGAATTACTTCTAGCAAAACCGCCCATATAAGTATAAGTATAGTTGCCATCTAGTTGGCATTGATTAGTGCCATACTGTCCGCTACAGTGGTACACCCTAGTATAATCGTTTGTAGGGGTACTCCAAATGCTTTCAACATCCGTGTAGTATCTCATTAAGTTTATACCCCTAGGACCAGCATCGGAGAGTTGTAGAACGTTAAAGCCATAAGTAGGATTAGGTTGCATAGCAACTCCAAAGCTGTGACTAATGCTAAGGGTATCTATTCCTAAAGTTTCCATACTGTCGGCATCTATTAGTACAAAGTCCGAACCTTGATGATGATATCCATCACTAGACTGTAGCCATTCGGTATCGAATATCAAACCTATGTAGCCGTCGTTGTAAGATATATTAGCGTTACCCGCATCGAATGGGAATTGAGCATTTGTATAGCTTACAGGCAACCCCAAAGACCCAACTAGTGTTCCATCTAATGAGTACTTGTCCACTATAACGTTTTCCTCGTCTAAGCTTTCAGATATAACGCTGTCGGAGATATCCTTGCCCCACATGATGTATAAGTAGTTGTCATCCCCTATAGTAGCCGTACCGAAAGTATAGCCCTCTCTGTTGAAATTAACGATACTGCCATCCATAGCAACCATAGTAGCAACGTCATTGTAGCCATATACTGCATATATGTTTCCATCCACATCGGATACTTCTTGTAAGTAATCCACATTGCCATACAAGTAATAAGAACTGCGGTTACTATAGGTACTGTATTCCACATTGTCGAATGTATAGCTAGTTTTAGTAGCTAATAAGTTTCTTTCTTCTGTGAGAATATCATCGTAGTTTAGGGCTGTTCTGTTGTATGATACATTAGTCAAGCTGTTGCCGTACTCCAAATCTCCATAGCAAGTTAGAGTACCACTCACTGTGAAGTCTGTTAAATTACTACAGCAGTCAAAGGGTTGATACCCAGTAGAGCAGTTGCCATTTACCACTACCTTTTGAAGACTACTACATGACCTAAATGCATCAGTAGCAAGGTAGCAATCGGAGTTGAATATTACAGTTTTAGCATTGAAGTAGTATCCAAAAGTACCACCTGTAACATACTTTACAGTGTCTGGGACTTCTAAAGTTGCAGTAGCAGTGCCATCATATCCCAAAAGAATACCATCTTCTGTGATATAAAAACCGTCATCGGTTTTTAAGTTGTAATAGTATGGAGTACCACTAAAGGCACGACTTTCTATATTTACGCTAGATACATCCTCGAAGTTTACCGTTGAAATATTACTGTAAGTAAAAGCGTTGTTTCCTATGCTAGTTACAGTTTTAGGAATAGTAACTTCTTCTAGATTTTTATTGCTATAGAATGCATAAGAAGATATCTTTTTAGCACAACTAGGAATAGTATAGCTTGTACCTGAATGGTTAGCAGGATATATAATTAACTTTGTTTTATCCTTGCTAAAAACTACACCATCTATACTGCTGTAATTTTCATTATCTTTAGAAACGTTTATATTAGCAAGTCCTGAGCAGTAATCAAAAGCGGAACTACTTATACTAGATACGCTCTTACCCAAAGTGATAGTAGTTATGTTGTTGCTATACGCAAAAGCAGATAAATCTATAGTAGTTACATAGTCCCCCACGTTAAACTCTTTAAAGCTACTGCAATCGCTGAAAGCGTACGCACCTATTTCCTTAACACTGCTAGGAAGTTCTATACTACTAAGGCTAGTGCAACCCTGAAAGAATCCGCTCCAGTCGGCATAGTAGAAGTATTGGTAGTAGTAAGGCAAAGACTCAATTTGGTTAGATAGTGTAACGTCTGTTAAGGCTGTACAACCATAGAATACACCACCCCCGACGGTAGTTACGCTGTTGGGCATAGTAACCTTTACTAGATTAACACTTCCTGCAAACCCAGCGGATTCTATAGAAGTTACACTACTAGGAATAGTATACTCTGTGCGTGAACTTCCACATGGATACTCTACCAGTTGAGTTTTATCTTTACTGAATAGCACCCCTCCCACAGATGTGTAGTTAGGGTTGTCGCTATCCACTAAGATGTTTGTTAGGCTAGTACACTCTATAAAAGCCCCCGAGGATATAGTTTCCACACTGCTAGGAATAGTTATATCAACTAGGCTAGAGCAGTACTGAAAAGCATTCTCTCCTATGGAAACTAATGTACTAGGCAAGGATACACTCTCAACATTTGAGCAACCCCTAAACATATAGTTTCCAATAGAAGTAACACCCTCTTGAACAACTATAGATGTTATGTACGATTTGTTGCTATTCCATGGAATACTTGAATATCCCCCCGAACAGTCTGGGGTGCTACCGCTACCACTAATAGTAAGTGTTCCTGTAGCACTATCGAAAGAGTACTTGCAATTGTCACCCAAACTGCCCGAAACGCTGTCATTGTCGGCATTGGCAAGTATGGAAACTATTTCATTGTCTAGTGTTGGATTACTAGCAAAAACATTACAACATAATAGTAGTGATGCTGTATATATTAAAATCTTTTTTAGTTGCATAAAAAAACCTCCATGTTTTACGTCTTATCTAAGTTGATGTTGTATAGTTATTCGTTGATATCTATCATACCTAAAATGCTTTTCTTTAGGAATAGCATATCTACAACGTTGATTTGTCCATCGGCATTGATATCAGCATTAGCATATCCTTGAGAATTTTCGTCTAGTAGTTCTACATATAGAATATGTTTTTTTAGGGCTAGTAAGTCGGTTGCATCCACTTGAGAGTCCTCGTTTACATCGCCTAAAAGTGCATCGTCTGTGAAGTGTATAGTCACATCGGAGAAGTCGTCAGTGTCTGCGATATCTATCGCATTCCATTGACTTTTAGTTCCTTGAAAGTATATATCACTTAAGTAGTAGCAACCATAGAAAGCGTCATCTTTAATGGCTGTAACGCTACTAGGAATAGTTACGCTCTCTAAAGAGTCTTCATAAAGGAAAGCATTAGAGCCTATAGAAGTTATAGTATCAGGGATTTCTACATTTGTACTATCGCCTTGATACCTATATAGTTCACTACCAAATAGTGTTGCAAATTCTCCTAGGTTAGCTAAGAAAGGGGTATCTTCAAAAGCGGTACTTTCAACATAAGTAACACTGTCTGCAAGGGTTACGCTTTCCAAAGATGTACAACCATAGAATGTGCCATAGTCTATGCTAGTAATACCATCTTCAACTACTACCGCTGTAATGCTGTCTGCATAGTCGTACCAGTCACCGCTGTATATTTCGCCAACACCACTGATAGTTAAAACCCCACTAGACAAGTCTAAAGAGTAAGTAGCACTGTTTCCGCATTGACCTATTACGGTATTGTCAGGGACGTTAACGTCTGTTTCTAAGTCAAGGAACTGCATATACATATAGTGAGAGCCATCGTCTAAGCCCTTGTTACCTACTTCCATTCTGTAGGCTTTTCCGTCTATTCTAACTTGACAGGTAAAGTGTTGCCATGAACCGTTCTTTAAGAATATCAAATTAACATCATAGCCCATGTATGCTAGTAGGTATGCTAAAGCACCGTTATACTGTAAACATTGTCCAGCGTTTTGAACGAAACCGCATTCAGCTAGGGAGTTAGAAAGAGTGCCATAGTTTTCAGAAAGAGTATAAGTAATATTGTTGTGTAGCCAGTTCATAGTATAGATAATCTTTTCAGTATTGCTCATATCATCTGTAAAGTTTTCGTCCATGAAGTTTTGTAAGATTTGCTTGTCGCTGTCTTTAATTCTATAGGTATAAAGAACGTCTGTAGAGTTCATAGAACTAGAACAATCGTAACAGTATATTACGTCACGTTGTTTTAACTCAACGGTATCTAATATAGAGTCTATCTTTTTAGTATCAGTATTAGAACTTTCGCCATTGTAAGATATCTTAGCAGAAGTTAAAGCGTCGTTTGAACCGCCAAAGTTTATAGCAGTCCAGTCGCTCTTTGAACCACCAAAGTATACAGTAGCTAGTGAAGAACAACCATTAAAAGCAGACATACCTATACTAACAACACTACTAGGAATAGTTACATCTGTAAGAGCAGAATATCCATTAAAGGTGTACGCATTAATAGTGGTAATACCTTCTTGAATATCTATGTGCTTAACGGTAGTTTTAAAACTACTTGATAAACCTGTAACACTTATTACACCAGTACCAGAAATGGTTAGTGTTCCAGTACTTTCGTCAAATGAATATGTAGCATTAGTTCCGCATGAGCCTGTTTCCTCAGCAGATGCTACTATACCACAAGCAAGGTTTGCTACTTGTGGAATTAAAACATTACTACAGCATAGCACCAACGCAGATGCAAATGCTAAAACTTTTTTTATTTGCATTATAAACATTTCCTTTCAATACATAACTATACTAGAATTATACAATGTTACGTCGAAAAAGTCAATCATTCAAATTGGTAAAAGCGTTATATTGTGTCAGTAGTTGCAGTGTGTCAATTTGACACACGTTCCGTTGTATGTGTTCACAGCAGACAACATTTTTTAAAATGTGTCAAATTGACACACTCTATTATTCTATTTAGAGTGCAATTGCATATCTTCCTTACAAGCATAGTGAATGTTTTCAAGAACTTCATTGGTAGCAGTCCTATCGATTATAGCCTTTACTAAGCCATCCAGTTGTGAACCGTTAGAGTAGTCCGCAGGTGCAAAAAATTTAATTCTGTTATCGTGGAGCATTTTGTAAACTTTAGTCTTGTCTAGGGTGTTGCTATTAAATACCCCTATGGAATGCCCACCGTAAGAATTAACTAGTTTCATGCAAGGAATATCGGTATCGCTGTCACCTATGTAAATAATGTTCCTAAATGGTATTCTAATATCTTCAGGTGGGAAGTAGTCGTTCACAGCGGAGTCGTTTACATCGAGTACACCCTTTTCAATCCTAAAAAGGAACTGTGTCTTGTTGGTATAGTTTACAACTTGAGATGGCCATATAGGAACATCGTCCTCATCGAACATAAATGAACTTGCATATATTTTTTCAAAAGCACCAGCTTTTGCAACGGCTGTTCCCTCAATCATTTCTTTTAGCCCCGACGAAATGATATAGTGTTCTATGATAACGTTGTGTTCAGCACCGTACTTTCGTATACGTTCAAACCATTCGTCCACACCTTTAAATAGCTTTACTTTTGAGCCATACTCTTCTAAGCTTTTTTTCGTAAGGACTATACGTCCACGAGCCTTTTTAACCATTTGGTACATATAAGCCAAATTGCTATCCATATCGTTGTCTGTAGCCAACTTGTCAACTTCTAGCCAAAAAGACTTTATATCATCACCATACACCGATTGAATATATCCTTGTGCTTGCATATCGTCAGGGGAGAGAGTTTTGTCGAAGTCGTAGCAAATAGCAAGTACAGGATTTTTTTCTTTTGTCTTTCTTGTAAACACCATTAAAGCACCTCTTTCTTTATAACAAATCTTTCATATATTATATATAAACTTATAAAAATTGTCAAGTTATAGCTATAATTAGAGTACCTTTATTGTGTAAGATAATATGTAGAAAACACTGTACTTTTCAACGAATATATTGTATAATAAACATATCGGTGGATTGCTACTATGTGTATAGTGTGTCAAATTGACACACTGAGAATTTTTTGTGGCAATCGTATAAATTAAAACAACTGCCACAAACCATAAAAAAGAAAATATTATATTGAAGAATTATCTTCTAGAAGTTTACTCAATATTTCCTGAATAGAATAATTGTATCCAGTAATAAGTACCGTTGTAGTAGTCTACACTTACGCCGATGTATTCATAGTCACCTAGAATATTAGCGTTGTGTCCTGAAGATGCTTTCCAACGTCCTAAGACATCGTCAACCATATCATCTATACTTGCATAGCTTATAGCAGCGTTTTCACCGCAACTAGTGTACTGTATGTTGTGTTCACTGAATATAGTAGAGAACTTAGTTTCATTTGGTCTTGTGTGACTCATTCCAGTGGTTTCCTGTTCGGATGCTCTTTGCTTAGCGAGTTCTGTAATGGAGTCTGCTGTTTTGTAAGGGGTTAGACCGTTCTGTTGTCTGTACTCATTTACAGCGGATATCATATCGTTTACTAGTTGGTTGTAGTCATTGACGGGTATGTTATTGATAGTTTCTTCTATGATATCGATGTTATCATCGTTGTTATCATCAGTACCACTATCATTGATAGAAATATCAGCTAGTGCAAAACTTGTATTATTAAAACCGACTTCTACAAATTCAAACCTAATGGTTTTAGCATTGGAAGTATCAACAGTAATACTTTGTGGAATACCAGTTGAACTAATCTCATTAGTTTGAGTGAGTACATCATCTAGATAGATGTTTAAAGTAGTGTCATTATTAGGGGTATTGTCCACATGACCAACTTTAAAAGTAATGTTGTCAACATTTTCAACATTGAAACTAGAAGAAACAGTCTTTAAAGTTCCAGAATTGTTTGCAAAAGTTAAACCGTTAGTATAGGACACGTTATTCATATTGAAAGATTTGGTAGCTATAGAGTTATCATATATAGTGCAATAGTTGGAATCATAGTCATAAGCAGAATTTAAAAATGCTGTAATATCGTCATATACTGGCACACTAGGAGAAAGTTCTGCAGTGTTGCCATCTATGGAGATGTTACCTATAGCATAAGAAGTATTACCCCAATATAGGTCTTCAAACTCAAACATAATCTTAGAAGCTTTGGAAGTATCTATAGTTATAGTAGTTGCATTGCTTGTAGCTTTTATATCATATGGTCTGTACAATTCGCCATCTAAGTATACATTGAGAGTTACATCCTTTAGTGGAGAGCCATCTACATGGGAAACATCAAAAGTTATGGAGTCTATACCATCAACGTTAAAGCTAGAAGAAACAGTCTTTAAAGTTCCAGTGTCGTTTGCAAAAGTAACTCCATCGTAATAAGTTACGCCATCAATATTGTAGCTCTTGTAGTCTTTAGTTCCGTCATAGATAGTACAATAGTTTGTGTTGTAGTCATATGCAGAGTTTAGGAACGTTGCAACGCTCTTGTCAGTTATAACGTTTGCCTTTGGAATAGTAATAGTACCTAAGTCTATAGGTTGGGTTATATCATCGATAGTAAAGTCAACCGCAACAAAAGCGTAATCGTTAGTAGTGCCAAAGTATGCTGTATCGTTCAACAATAGAACATAGTCGCCTGTAGTTATATATGCAGATTGATAGTAGCCGTCATAGTCGGAAACTGGTAAACCGTTTTCATCAGTGCTACCCTTATCTATTCTATATCCGCCATTTTTGAAATCTTCAGCAGTGAAAACACTAAAGGATACACTTACAGGATTGCCGTCTTCGTCAACGGTTTTTAAGGCTATTGGAACAGCCTCATATAGTACTATATCTCCTAAAGATAGCGTATCTGTATCATCACTAATAGTTATATCCTTGCTGTAAGCTATGTAATGTGTTGTGTTACCATCAGCACTGTAAATATTTAAGGTATAGTTACCAGTATCTAATTCTATATCAAAGTTTCCGTTTTCGTCTGTGGTAGCTGTGTAGTTGCCATCACTTAAAGTTACATTAAAGCCAACTAATGGGTTTTGGTTAGCGTCTAAGACTGTACCAGTAACATGGTGGCTTAGAGTGTCATCCTTAAGCAAAGTGATATTTTCTAAGGTGATATTTTCAGTATCTACTGTTACATTTTGAGTAGTAGTCTTATAGCCCTCGCAAATGAAAGTTAGACTATATTCGCCACTACCTACACTAAATGAAAACGTTCCATCTTCGGAAGAAGTAGCTGTTTCGTCACCATTGGATATAGTTGCACCACTGATAGGGTTTCCATCGCTGTCAACTATAGCACCGGAAATTGTATATTTGTCAGGCACGGTCTTTTCTAAAGTGATTGTGCCTAATTCTATATTATGAATATCAATGTTATCAACTGTTATTTCAGTTGAATATGTAGCGTAGGTATCGTCGTCTAGACTTTTTAGTTCTAATTTATAAGTTCCAGCGGGTACAGATATAAAGTTCAAGAAACCACCATACTCATTAGTACAATCAAGTAAGTCATCAGATGGAAGGTCTGTTTTTTCTGCACCAACTATATAAGAGCCATCCTTATCGTATAGATATACACCAACGTTTTCTAGTGCGTTTCCGTCCTCATCAACTACGTTACCTCCAACCTCAGTTCTAACGTTATAGACTAATTGCAAATCATCAATAGGACCTGTTATATCTACAGACTCTCCTTCTACTAAATTTCTATCTAATCCTAGTAAGTATGTACCTAATGCTACGCCATCTTCAAAGGAGAAAGAGCCATCTTCGTTGGAAGTAGTTTCAAACACTTCTTCATTAGTTTCATCTTCATAGAAAAGTGCTATCTCTACGCTAACAGGTACGCCATCTTGATTAACTACCGTACCACTTACATTTACATTGTCGGATTTTTTAGACATCACAATATTTCCACGGATAGGTGCGGTATTGTCGTAACCATCGATATTTATAGACATAGTAACAGGATTGTAACCGTCCTTAGTGATAAATATCGTAGCATCGCCTTCTAAAGCTTTAATGTCAAAAGTGCCATCCTCACCACTTTCAGCAGTGCCGTACTTAGTACCAGTTTTAGTTCTAATGTATTGAACAGTTGCACCCTCTATAGGGTTGCCATCTGTATCTAATATAGTACTGTGGACGTTTTCACTTCTAAGGAATACTATATTATCTTCCGTCAAATACTTTAAAACATATATAGCATCAGTAGTATTGATAATACCGTTGCGGTCTATATCGGCTATGAATAGGTTGTCTTTTTCATCTACGACACCATCATAGTTAAAGTCGCCATCCACATAGACGGTTCTAAAAGATGTCAAAAGACCCTCTTTTTTCTGTAATATACGCACAGCGTCCATAATATCTATCTTGCCATTTAGGTTAGTATCTCCTAAGATATATTCTCTAGCCTCAGACCTATTCACATTTAGATTAACATCTTTCAACATAGAATCTTCTACACCGATAACCTCTTTAAACTCTGTGACATCAACATCTATACCATCATCAATTTCGGAATCTAGTATTTCAAAATCAGCCTCAAAGAAGTATTCGTAATCTTCTTTAACAGTAGTGTTTGTACCAGCAAACTTTATAGACTTATTAGTGCCATTCTCATCGACTTTTACATCGTCATTAGAAACCAATGCAGAACTTGTATTCAATAAGTCCAAAGCCTCGCCATTATAATTAACTACCATTTGTAGTGCATATTCCATATCTTGAGGGGCTTTCATTTGGATACGCACTACATTATTAGGTAGTTTTATGATATTAACATCTATATCAACTGTAGTGGTATCTACTTTAGAAGTAGTAACAGTAGTAGTTTCTGCAGTTGTCGTCATTTCGGTATCAATAGGTGGCGTTGTAGTTGTCATTTCGGGAGTTGTAGTTACAGTAGTAGCTTCTGTCACGGAAGGCATTGCAGTAGTTTCTGCCGAAACTGCACAGCTAGAATTGTATGCCATAAAGCCACTACATATTAATAGTGTCGATATAAGTATGCTTGTCTTTCTATTTTTCATAGAAATTCCTCCTAAAAATTATTTATAACGAATTTAATATCTTTATGGGCTTAACCTTTTGCTTTTCAAAGTATGTGCATTTGATATTTTTTTGTACACGGAACGGCAAATCGCCGTTCCATATATGTAATATCTTAACGATTATTTCTGTTTCTTAATAGCTATAGCACTAGCTATAGAAACTCCAAGGAGAGCTATTAAAGAACCTACACCACTGTCACTAGTTCCAGGGGATGTAGTACTACTGCCACTATTGCCTTTGCCATCACTGGAATTGTTATTGTTATTATTGTTATTGTTGTTGTTGTTGTTGTTGTTGTTGTTTGAACCTTTGTTATTTTCCTTGTCAGTTTCATCGTTACCGTCGCCAGTAGCTAATGAGATGTAACTAGTAGTTATAGTAACTAGTCCATCACTGCCACTGCCAGTTGAACCACTAACAGTAGTAGTGCCACTTACAGGGCTTGTACTAGAAGATGATGAAGATGAAGACACTGACTTAGAAGTAGTCGTTGTTGTAACTGGTGTAGTAGTAGAAGAAACAGGTGTAGTAGTTGTGCTACCAACAGGGGTTGTAGTAGTGGAAGAAACTGTAGTGGTAGTAGTCACTGGAGTTGTAGTTGTGGAAACTGGAGTAGTTACATTTTCAGGTTCTTTCATTGAAACGTCAGTGATATTTCCATCGCTAACTGTTAGCCAAATTGAATTTGTATATGGTGCAGATTGCTCTGTAACTTCAGTTTCACCACTAGGAATGCTTTCACCATTATCTTCAATAACAGGAGCGGAGTTCACATAGTCTATATTGAAATAGATTTCGTAAACACCGTCAGCAGTTCCATCGGATGCTTGTAGCTTTAAATCTACTAAAGATGTACCTGCAGTTAGTTTGGCGAATGGACATTCTATGGAGGTAGCCTTAATAGTGTTAGTGCCGACTATTCCAGTTTCGGTTATGGAAATGCCATCAGCTACTAGGGATGCATTACAAGCACCACCATACTTTAAATCCTCTGTGATTTTTTCAGCTACAAATGAAACTGTAACGTAACTAGAGCCGTCATCATCGGTAGCTATTTTTGTATTGTCGGATGATATAGAGAAACCTATATCATAATCAGCTAGTACGGATTCCGTCCAAGTAGTGTACTCTTTTGCATTGGTGACATCAGCACTAGCAGGTAATACTAGAAATGTGCTAGAAACGCATAACACGCTAATTACACAAGCAAGTAAACTTTTAACTTTCATAAAAATCTTCCTTTCTATGGGTTTATAAAAAAAAAAATTGGAAATGATATATACTATAGTAGGGGGCAGGATTTTAATTGTAACCTTTCGTAAAAATAACCATTCGACGAAAGACATAAACGTTAGTAAATACCATTTAAATTTATG
>CAYXNU010000003.1:25456-27627 GCA_964466485.1 uncultured Ruminococcus sp. | reverse complement strand
CTAGAAATCTTAAAAATAGGGTTTCTAGCTATTTTCGAGAAAATGCTAACCACAATGAAAAAACTAGACAGATGGTTTCCAAAGTAGCTGACTATGATTTTATCGTCACGGACAATGAATACGAATGCTTACTACTGGAATGTAGCCTTATTAAACAGCATATGCCAAAGTATAACATTCTGTTAAAAGATAGCAAGGGCTACTCATACGTTAAGGTGTCGTCAGGGGAGTACCCACGCATTACCGTGGAACACCAAAAAGACAACTCTGGGGAGTATCTAGGGGTGTATACAAGTTCCGCTGTGGCTAGGCACACCGTGGACGAGGTAAACTATGTTTTCAAGTTGCCTACTTGCAAAAAGGTATTCCCTAGGGATTTCAACAAGCAACGTCCGTGTTTGAACTACCACATAGACAGATGTATGGGGGTATGCAAGGGTAATATCTCCAAAGAGGAGTACTCTAAAATTATTAGCGAGGCTATAGAGTATATACACACTGGCAGTGAAAAATCTATTGAAACTTTAACCCAACAGATGTTAAAAGCTTCCCAAAACCTAGACTTTGAAAAGGCTATAGTTCTTAGAAACAGAATAGAGTATATCAAAAAGTTTGCACAGCCCCAAAAGATTCAAGATGTGGTTTCAGGTAATGCCGACTTTATAGGCAAGGTAGTCGGGGTGGATTGCACTTCTATATCTATACTAAAGTACCGAAACGCTAGGCTTTTCGACAAGGAAAACTACTACATCAATGATACTACTATCACAGGGGAAAACATCCTAGAAAGCTTTATAGTGCAGTACTACACAAACTTAGAGCCATCCAGTGTACCAGAGAGCATATTTATAGATGAACCTATAGAGGATATATCTAACGTATCTAGAGTGGTGGGGGCTAGGGTTGTATACCGTCAGCGTGGAGAGAACGCTAAGTTTTTATCCATGGCTAAGAACAATGCCAGTGAATACCTATCCATTAAAGAGGACAGAACTTCTAAGGAAGTTAAGTCTTTGGAAAAGTTAGCTAAGGTTCTAGGGCTAGAAAACATCCCAAACAGAATAGAGGCTTACGACATTTCTAATATAGGTTCACAAGTTATGGTGGGTTCTATGGTGGTTTTCGAGAACGGCAGACCCAACAAGAAACTATACCGCAAATTCTCAATAGATGATATATCCCTACAGAACGACTACGCTTGTATGGAAAACATCTTGAGCAGAAGACTGAAATACCTACAGGATACCTCTAAACTTGACGACAGCTTTTCGCAAGTGCCTAACCTTATATTTATAGATGGCGGTGAATCCCATGTGGAAGTAGCCAAAAGAGTACTGTTAAAGTTTGGGCTAAGTATTCCAACTTTCGGGATAGTTAAGGACAGTAAGCACAACACTAGAGCTATAGCATCCAGTGGGGGCGAAGTGCATATATCCAAAGTGGATGACGCTTTTAAACTACTAGTTGCCATTCAAGACGAAATGCACAGAGTAGCCATATCCTATGCTAGAAGTAAACATCGCAAAGATAGTATATCCTCACAGCTGACAAACGTTAAGGGCATAGGCGAAAAGAAAGCCATTAAACTAATGCTACACTTTAAGACTACAGAAAACTTAAAGTCTGCTACTGTGGATGAGATTAAAGCCGTTGCTGGGGTATCTTATGAAACCGCTGAAAACCTATTTAGGTACATCTCAGAAAATGTGAATTAGATAACTGCTTTTTAATTTAGCGGAACGGCGAATCGTCGTTCCCTACAAAATATATCAATTAGTAATTCCCCTTGCAATTGTCCCCACAGTATGATATAATAGTTAAAACGAAATCTATAGAAAAAGGTGTTATTTATATGCGTATTATTACAGGTTCAGCGAGAGGCAGAAAGTTAAAAACCCTAGAGGGCTTAGACGTTCGCCCTACTACCGATAAAGTTAAAGAGGCTATATATTCCGCTATACAGTTCGATGTAGAGGGTGCTACAGTCCTAGACCTTTTCTCAGGTAGCGGACAGATGGGCATAGAGGCTATCAGTAGGGGTGCTAGTATGGTGTTCTTTGTGGATAGGGCTAAAGCCTCCATTGACTGCACTAGAGAAAACTTAGAAACCGTTGGGTTTACTAAACAAGCTAAAATATTCAACATGGACGGCTTAGACTTCATAAAGACTA
>CAYXNU010000003.1:22739-25356 GCA_964466485.1 uncultured Ruminococcus sp. | reverse complement strand
TTTACTAAACAAGCTAAAATATTCAACATGGACGGCTTAGACTTCATAAAGACTACTACTCAAAAGTTCGACATAGTAATCCTAGACCCACCATACTCTAAGGGCATTATAGAAGAAGTTCTACCTATACTAGAAACTAAACTAAATCAAGGGGCTAAAGTAGTCTGTGAACACGAAAAGTATTTAGAACTCCCTAAGGCTATAGGGGACTTGAACTTTAAAAAGAAGTATTCCTATGGTAAAACAGAAGTTACCCTATATACCTACGGATTGGAGGAAATCTTATAATGCGTAGAATAGCAGTTTGCCCAGGCAGTTTCGACCCTGTTACTGTGGGTCATGTGGATATATTTAAACGTGCCTCAAAAATGTTCGATAAGGTTATAGTGTTGGTATCTGTAAACCCTACCAAAAAGCCTAGCTTTTCCCCTACAGAACGCATCATAATGATAGAACGTGTTACTAGCCAAATGGATAATGTAGTAATAGATATCCTAGATGGGCTACTAGCTGACTATGTGCAAAGAGTGGGTGCTTGTGCTATAGTTAAGGGGCTTAGGGCTGTCAGCGATTTCGAGTATGAGTTTCAAATGGCTTTGGCTAATAGAAAACTCTACCCCGAAGCAGAAACCGTCTTTATACCTACAGCCTCCCAAAATATGTACCTTAGTTCTAGTGTCGTTAAACAGATTGCTATGTTCGGCGGTGATATTAGCAGTTTCGTACCTGCTGAAATTTTGGAAGATATTTTAAATAGAATTGGAAAGGATGCTACTAATGAAAACTATTGATGAAAGTATTAATCAGTTGGAAGAACTCGTGAACAGTGCTAAGACTATGCCATTCGCTAACAAAAGCCTTGTCGATGCCGACAAGGTAAAAGACATTATTCAGGATATGCGTAACAATATGCCGGAAGAAATTAAACGTGCTAGATATATAGACAACGAAAAAGACAAGATTATCGCTGATGCTAACGCTAAAGCTAATGACATTATTAGCACCGCAGAAGAACGCTCTAAGTCTTTACTACAAACTACCGACGCTAGAGTGAAAACTCTAACCCACGAAAACAACATCACTCAACAGGCTATGAAAGAGGCTAAGCTAATACTATCTAAAGCACAAGCTAAAGCTGACAACATTTTGGCGAACGCTAACAAGCAGTCCGAGGAAATGCTATCTAATGCAACTAAAAAGTCCGAGGGACTTAAAAAGGCTACTAATGACTATATTATGAAAAATATGCTAAACTGTGAACAAGTCCTAATGGATAGTTTGGACGGTATTAGAAAGACGAAAAGTGCTATAAATAATGCCACTAAAAAAAGTGATGAACTTTAAAATATTAAAAAATACACAATTTATTAATACTTTATTGATGATTTATTCATATCTTTGATATATAATAATCTATAGTGTATAAACGCAATGGGGCGTATCAGATGGTCTGGTATGCCCTATTTTAATATTGTGAATTTCAATTTTTTGTAAATAAAAACAGGTTGAAGTTGGATTTAGACTTAACGGAGGGAATTTTTTTATGGATAAAATAGATTGCAAGTTGATAAACCTTTTACAGGAAAACGCTAGATACCCCTTAAAGCAGTTGGCATCTAAGGTGTTTCTATCTGCTCCAGCGGTATCTTCAAGAATAGATAAACTCGAAAAACAGGGGATTATCACAGGGTATAGCACTTCTGTGGATATGCAAAAGCTAGGCTATCACATTACTGCTTTTATCAGCCTAGAACTTACTGCAAACCAAAAGCCAGAGTTCTACCCATTCATTCGTGAATGCCCTAACGTTCTAGAGTGCAACTGCGTTACTGGTACATATTCCATGCTAATTAAAGTGGTATTTCCTAGCACTCAAGAACTAGATATGTTTATAGGTCACCTACAGACTTTCGGAAACACTTCCACACAGATAGTATTTTCTACACCCGTGCCACACCGTGAAATTAGTGTGTATTAACTTTTATAACCTTTATGGATACTACCGCTCCTACGACACCTACCACTATAAGCACCATGGATAGTATTGCCCAGTTCCTAAGGGTTGCAAAGTTTTGAGTGTATATGACGTATGGTATAATTTCGTCATCCATAGTAGAGGTGTCAAAGTAGTTGGTGGAATCGTTCCATGAGTAGAGCATACTTTTCAAGCTGTCATCTAGTGGGATAAGTTTTCCGTCTATGCTAACACTGGTAGAAGTATCCTCTATGTTTCCGCTTAAGAACTCACAAGTTTCTTGATAGATAGTGCTAAATGCACTTATGGTGTCGCTGTCGCTAGTGGCAACTATTATGTACTTTTGGGATTTTACAGGTACTAGGTAGTAGTTAAAGGCATTGCTACTGGAGTCTATGTATGCACTGGCAATGGTATCCACTACATATTGAACATCCCCAGATACTAAAGTGTTTTCCACAAGGTTGTCGGTTTCATAGGTGTTGAAATCTATGGGGTTAGAAAAACTGGATTTAAAGAAGTCTTTTCCACAAAAGACTAACACTAGCAACCCCGAAATAGAGATTACTACAAATAGAATAGTTATACATAGTTTAGTAAATTTAGTCATATAGTATTTACACCTTTCTTTCTTGAAAATAT
>CAYXNU010000003.1:0-22639 GCA_964466485.1 uncultured Ruminococcus sp. | reverse complement strand
CATAGTTTAGTAAATTTAGTCATATAGTATTTACACCTTTCTTTCTTGAAAATATTTTTATAGCGGAACGGCGAATCGCCGTTCCCTACACAAGATAATATATTAATATAGCTGTGCGACTATAGGTGCTATTATAACGGTTAGCAATCCTGTAACCGCTATAGATAGCGAACTTACTGCCGACTCAACTTTTCCGTATTCGGTAGCTTTAACCGTGCCTATAACGTGCGAGGCTGTACCTAAAGCCAAACCTTTTGCTATAGGTTCATGGATGTTTAAAAGCTTAAAAGTTGTATCTGCTATTATGCTTCCTGTAATGCCAGTAATCATTATTACTGCTACAGTGATAGTTACTATTCCGCCTAATTCTTCCGAGATTGCCATGCCTATGGCGGTAGTTAAAGACTTAGGTAGGAACGTTGTAAACTGCTCATAGGTTAAAGAAAAAACTTTACCTATTATAAATATACTTGCCATACAAGTGCATATTCCAGAGAGTATGCCCACTAGTATGGCTTTTAAGTTGCCCTTTAGTACGTTAAGCTTTTCGTAGAGTGGCACAGCTAAACATATAGTTGCAGGTGTAAGCATATAGTTAATTATAGTGGTGCTGTCGTAGTAGGTATCATAAGGGATTTTTAAAACTACTAGCACTGCTATTACTATAGCTATAGCAATAACCATAGGGTTGAATATGGATAGCTTTAGCTTTTCTTTTACCTTTAGACCTATCATGTAGGATACTATAGTTAAAGCTACCCCTAGGTATGTAGCACTAACTAGAAAATCATTCATGGGATGTTTTACCCTCCTCTTTCTTTTTGTCGTGTTTTATAACGCATTGCGATACCAAACCCGTAGCAGACATTATCAAGAATGTAGTTACTATTCCTACTAGTATGACTACAAGCCACAAGCTTTTTAGTTGCCCCCACGTTTCTATAAGCCCCACGGATGGCGGTATGAACATTATAGGCATTATGGCTATTAAAAAGTCACTGATGGTTTTAATATCCTCCAGTTTGATGACTTTAAATTGCAATGCTAAAAACATTATCACCAAACCGTAAATACTTGCAGGGAACGGAAATGGCAACACATACCTTAAGAGTTCCCCTAGCAAAGACACTACTATTAGTATTAGCATCTGTTTTAATATTTTCACAAAATATATCTCCTTTTACATTTGCATTAACAGATATATTATACCACTATGAATAGAAAAGTCAATACAATGGAACGCCTATACATAGCAATCCCCCTACCTAAATAAACCTAGGTAGGGGGGACTACTATAACAATTTAGAAGGTTGATATAATCTTACATTCATATGGCTTTAAAGTCAAGCCCTCAAAATCAACAGGGGAACTGTTGTGATTTATAATCATCTTTATGTTGCCCCTTTGAACAACTTCCACACCGCTAGGAGATTCAACCTTTTGGATATCGGTTTCGCCTAGTACTAGTTCAAGTACGGTGTTAAGGGTGTTTTCGTCTGGGGTGCAACCTATATAGTATGTTGTTCCAGTACCGGTAGTTTTTCTAGTAATAGAAGCATACTCTGTATAGAATTGGTCGTTGTAGTGGTATAGAACTTCCGCACCATTGACAGTTAGCATATCACGGAATACACCGCCATACCCTTGAGTATTTTCACATATGCCACTACCCACCAACGGAAAAGCATTGTAATCTTGTAAGCTTTCGGTTTCCTCAATGGTTACACCAGTTAGTTCGCTAAAGTCTAATGGGATAGTCTTGTTTAATACAAGATTGTTATCTCTATCCTTTATAGCTGTACGATACGTCATAACTAGTTTACCGCCGTGGTTTACATAGTTGTAAAGCTTTTGGTTTAAGTCGTCGTCTGTAATAATCATCTGTGGGACTACTACAATCTTATACTTAGAAATATCACGGCTAGATGGTATTATATCCACCATAATGTTATAGTCATAGAAGAACTTGAAAAACTTTTGCATTTCGGCTACTGGGTCTAGTAGAATGCTTTGCTTTTGTATCCTAAACGCTGATAGCGAGTCGTAGTCGTAAAGTATAGCAACGTCTGCGTTTATAGGTGTATCTAGGGAATCTTTATACTTAGAGATATCTTTAAAGAAACTTTGCACCTCATAGAACTTACGACGCTTTTGGTTGTCGGCATCTATTACGCCATAGCAGAACTGTTCTGCACCTTTGGTAGCACCACGGTATCTAAAGTACATCATGGAGTTGCAACCCCTTGCCATACCTTGATAAGACCACATTTTAGCTTGATTTGGGCGAGGCAAGAACCCTGTAACGTCATGACCCTGTGCGCCCATAATAGCCTCTGTAATCCAGAAGTTTTCACCCTTTAGCCCACGAATGTAGTCTAATGAGAATGCAATTTCGTGTGGCTCTATAGGGACTTTCTGTCCGCCCCACACTGGGTAGTTGTTGTAAGCTACAACGTCTAGAGGTTTAGCAACCCTTGAGTAGTCAACGTGCTTAGTAAGTCCGCCCCCTGGGAAGTCGTGCATTACTGTAGCGTCGGGAATAATCTCTTTAATCAGTTCCACTTGAAAGTCTATAAAGTCTGTAATGCTCTTACTTCTAAACCTTTCCCAGTCCAACCTTAAAGCGGGGTTGTGTGTGGTAATGGTTTTCATAGGGGTAGGAATTTCCTCAAAGTAGTTGTACTCTTGTGACCAAAAAGTAGTACCATAGGTTTCGTTTAGCTTGTGGATATTTCCGTTAAACTTCTCTTTAAGGAACTTTTGAAAAGCCCTTTGGCAGTTCTGACAGTAACATACGTCGCTACCCTCATGACCTATTTCGTTATCTATTTGCCATGCAATAATCTGTTTTTCGTCCTTGTAATGCGATACTAAAGCCTTTATAATCCTCCTAGAATAGTCGTACATATGCGGACTATTAAAGCAGTACACATGGCGACCGCCAAAAGTACGTTTAGTGCCGTCCTCAAATTCCGAAAGTATAAGAGGATGTTTTTTAGCTAACCATGCTGGTATAGTAGCGGTAGGCGTTCCCATGATGACTTTAAGACCTTTTTCTTTAGCCTTAGCAATAACTGTATCGAAAAAAGAGAAGTCATATTGCCCCTCGGTTTTCTCCATCAAGTGCCATGAAAACTCTGCTATACGGATTACGTTTCCACCGAGTTCTACTATATTGTCCATATCTTTATCTATCATAGAAGTGTCCCATTGTTCGGGATAGTAATCAACACCTAATAACATATATTTACGCTCCTTTCTTTGCACACGAATATTTTTTTTTGCGGAACGGCGATTTGCCGTTCCATATATTTTTTACACGTTCAAATTTGTTGTATTATATCAAACCTGTTTTCTTCTAACTTCTAGTTCTTTTTTCATGTTGCTGTAGAACTTTGGAGTTAGCTTGTAACCCTTAATGTATATCAAGTAGCACAATGCGGATAGTATAGCAGGGATTAAGAACATTATTACTCTCATGCCAGTTTCTGCTTGAGGAGTCTGTTCTTGATTAGCAACGTAACCTATAAGAGTTAAGCCTATACCACTAACGAATCCACTGAATGCACCAGCAAACTTAACTACGAAAGTCTGCATGGAGAATAGTATACTTTCATTACGAGTGCCTAGAGTGTATTCACCATAGTCTACAACCTCGGATAGTATTACTGTGATAAATACTAGCATGAATCCTATACCACAGTTTACTATAGCACTGCATATACCTACGGCTATTACGTTGGTAGGCATAACGTATCCTAGAACCCAAAGTAGTGCGAAACCAAACACTGGTAGAAAACTTGCAAAGAAGAATGAAACTTTTTTGCCTATCTTTTTGGATAGCATAGGTAGTACCGCCATGGATGCCATCTGTGCGAAACCTGCAACACCTGCATATACTGGATATAGTACTCCGTTGCCGTCAGTGTCGAAAGTTCTTTCTGCTACATACTTAAAGTAGTATAGTGCAAAGCTATTAGATAGCTGATATGCTATATTAAAGAATAGTGCTATACCTAATATTACTTTAACTTGGTCGTTCTTGAATAGAACGTTTATCATACCCTTAACGGTAGTCTTTTCGGCTTTAGGTGTGATAACTCTTTCTTTACAAGTTAAGCAAGTAACTAAAGACGCTAGTATAAATACTATGGATATTATTATCGCTAGGATTGAGAAACCTTTAACATCGTCGCCACTGCCTAGTTTTGCTACCATTACCAAACCAAAGGAGTTTATTACTAACCACGCTAAACTTGCAAATATACGAGGTATCGCTGACATTTGTTGTCTTTCGTCGTCGTCATCTGTAAGAGCAGGTACTAAAGACCAGTATGGAATATCCATGATAGTGTAAGTCATGCCCCATAGAATGTAGAATATAGAACACCATACTAGGTAACTCTTACCCTCAAGACCGTTATCCAAAAATAGAAGTACTAGCACTATAGCATTTAATACTGTACCTATTAAAATCCATGGGCGAAACTTACCCCACTTAGTACGGGTGTTATCTACTACCATGCCCATAAATGGGTCATTAAATGCGTCCCAAATTCTAGCTACCATGAATAGCACACCTACAAACGCTGGTGCAACGCTACGGTAGTCTGTTAGATACATCATTAGGTATGTGCCAACGATAGCATATACTGCATCTTTACCAAAAGCACCAATACCAAAACAAAGCTTAGATATAAAACTTAATTTTTTATTCATAATTTTTAAACCGCCACTAATAGTATACTAAACCAGTATGACATATATAGCATACTTGTAAACTATGTTATTAACGTTAGCTAATAATAGCCAATCGTTATAGTGGCTTACTCCTTTCTTTAGATATTTCTTTGTTTTTTAGAAGATTATGCAGAACGCTACTTAGTGCATGATGGTTTGCATTGTAGCTTACACTCCTTTCTTAAAGTCAATATATTAATACCGAACATGGCTATTAACATAGGCTTTTTAATATAATGCTGTACTTATTTGTAGCTTTTAGGGCGTACATTCTGTATCAGTACATCTTATTTGCCTAAATAATATCATGTTTAAATAAAAAAGTCAATAGTACATTTAAAAGTTCGTATACAATCACGGAAATATTGTACACTTTTTATGCATAATGTACAAGCAGAGGAATATTTTCCATTACATATTATAGCAAACTGCATATATTTTTACAGTTTTTGAAAAAATATTTACGATTATAACACTATTATCCAGTAGAGATGATTTTAATAATTTTATGATATTTTAATAATATTTATAATATTATAATGTACTTTTATTTCTAAATATAGGATAGAAATATCGTTGGTAGAAAATAAATCAAGTAGTTGTGTATATATTAATAAACTGCCAATTTTGTGGGATATTACATCAAACTGGCATTGATAGTGATATTATTATTATATTTTAGTCAAAATGTAAAATTACTCTTGAAAACGTTTGAAAAGTTTGTGTATAAATATTTCACAAAAAAACTTGCTTTTGTTTATAAAAAGTGTTATACTTATCACCAAAGGAAAGAAAACGTTTAGTGTACCACAAAGAGTACCAAAAAACTAATATAGATTTTTAGGAGGGTTCTTCGCCATGAAGAATAACAATAAAAGGTTTAATAGAGTAGTTTCGTTCGTTTCGGCATTAGCTTTGATGTTTCCATTAGCTGTGGGCATAACTGACGATTCTATGGAGGCTGAAGCTGTTAGCGTACAGACCGCTAGTCAAATTACTGAAAGCATGGGTTTAGGTTGGAACTTAGGCAACTCTTTAGAGAGCAATGGTATTACCTCTAATAGCTACTATGCAAACTCATACACTATTACAGACTTTGAACAGTACTGGGGCAACCCACTAGTTACACAGTCCTTAATAGATACCGTAAAGTCTAAAGGCTTTAACACCGTTAGAATACCAGTCACATGGTATGAACACATAACTTACAAGAACGGTACTTACACTATAGACAGCAACTGGCTTAGCAGAGTTCAACAAGTAGTGGATTACGCTTACAATAACAATATGTACGTTATCTTAAATATCCACCATGAGGATTGGATTAATACTGAAGATTTAGCTAACTCTTACAATTCTATCTCTATTGAGCTAAAACAGGTTTGGAAACAGATAGCAACATACTTTGCTAACTATGACCAACGTTTAATCTTCGAGGGTATGAACGAACCTCGTGCAGAGGGTACATCTTACGAATGGGTAGGCAACACCGCTTGTTATGACGTTATCAACAAGCTAAATCAAGACTTTGTAGATACCGTACGTTCTGTATCATCTCCATACCAAAACACCCGTTTGCTTATGATTCCAGACTATGCAGCAAGTTGTTATTCTAGTGTGTACTCTTACTTAGAAGTTCCCGACGATGACTATGTAGCAGTATCTTTACACGCTTACAGCCCTTACGACTTTGCTATGGGTGACGGCGACCATTCTACATTCTCTAGTGACTACCAGTCCGCTTTAGACGATATGTTTGAGGATATTCGTACATATTTCACTAATGAGGATATCCCAGTGGTAATAGGAGAGTTTAGCAGTTCAAACTATGATAACCTATCCGCTAGGGAAGATTGGGCAGAGTACTACATGACATGGGCTAAAGAGTTAGGTATACCTTGCGTTCTTTGGGACAACAACTGCGTTACTAATACCTCTACACCATCCGAGGCACACGGCTACTTGAACAGAACTACCCTAAAGTGGTATAGTCAAAGTGAGGGCGTGGTAGATAGTCTACTATCCGTTCTAAATGACAGTAGCATAGTTTGGGCTAGTGAGAGCAAACTCCCTGAGTATGTACATTCTTCTATAAGTTCTGTAAGTAGCAAGTATGTAGTTAAGAGCAGTAGCAGTGGCATTAGTATTTCGGGTTACTGTAGTGATAGCTACTCCATAAGTAGCACACAGCTAAGCAGTAGCAGAGAGTTAGCTGTAAAGTATACTGGTACTAGCATACCTAAACTAGCTTTGGTAAACTCTAGCTGGGGCAACTGGACTGAAGTATCTGCATACGATGTGGACACCACTAACGGTATAGCATACTTTTCCTATGACGATATTAAGAGTGCATGGGGCGGTTCTACAAGTTCTGTAGCCTATGTGTATGTAGTAGGCAGTGGCTTAAAGTTCTATAGTTTGACATCTTTGCCTAGTGCAACGATTGCTACCACTACTACAACCACAGCAGTTACTACTACTACACCTACAACTACAACCACTACTGCAAAGGCAACTACCACCACAGCAAAAGCTACAACTACTACCAAAGCTACCACAACTACTAAGGCTACTACTACCACAAGTTCCACTAGTAGCGATAGCATATACAGTAGTACCAACGGTTTAAGTATTAGTAGTTACTGTACAGACTCCATGGCTATTAGTCAATCTCAGTTAAGTTCTAGCAACGATATTGCTATAAGGTATAGTGGTTCAAGTACCCCTAGAATAGCCCTAGTAAACTCTAGTTGGAGCAACTGGACTGAAGTATCACCATATAAGACTAGCAACGGTGTAGCATACTTCTCCTACAGCGATATTAAAAAGGCGTGGGGCAGTTCTACTAGTTCGATATCTTATATCTATGTAGTAGGTAGCGGTTTGACTGTATACAGTGTATATGCTACTCCTACAACTTCTACAAGTACAGCAACAACTACTACTGCTACTACTAAGGCAACTACAACTACTACCGCAAAGGCAACTACTACAACTAAAGCTACCACAACTACCAAAGCTACAACCACTACTAAGGCTACTACTACCACACAAGCATCCAGTGGAAAACAGTATGTAAGCGTTACACAGAATGGCAATACCATAGACGTATCTAAGTACGCTAACAAGAAGATAGTGGCTCTAACTTTCACATTGAGTAGTAGTTCTACTGGTAGCGGTTCAGCACAACTAAAAACATCTAGTGGCGGTTGGATAGGCAGTGCAGACTATTCTTATTCAGATACCAACACTGTAACTATTGACCTATCCAGTTACAGCGGAATATCCACGATAGACCTATATATGTGGTGGAATTCAGCAGGTGCAACCATTAGCAATGTACAGTTGGTTATAGAAAGCTAAAATGTTGTTAAACATATATTTATCAATTCTTTTAACTTATAGGGAACGCTTTTTAATAGGTGTTCCCTATAGGTGTATATATTTGTCAAAAAAATATTATTGACATTTGCAAAATATTATGCTATAATAGTCACAATATCTAAAAAAGTATATGGAGGTCGTTAATATGTTAGGAAATTTTACATACTCTAACCCTACAAAGTTGCACTTTGGCAAAAATGCCCTTGATAATCTATCTACAGAACTTGCAAACTATGGCAATAGAGTGCTACTAGTATATGGTGGCGGTTCTATCAAAAAGACTGGACTATATGACAAGATAACTGCTATACTATCTAGTTGCGGTAAGGAAGTCTTTGAGGTTTCGGGAGTTATGCCAAACCCTACAGTTGAAAAGCTTTACGAGGGTTGCAAAGTCGCTAGAGATAACAACATAGACTTTATCCTTGCTGTGGGTGGGGGTTCTGTATGTGACTACTCTAAAGCACTATCAGTATCTATACACTGCAATGAAGACCCATGGGACAAGTACTACATAAAGTTTGAAGAACCTACTTGCGAAATAGTACCTTTAGGTTGTGTACTAACTATGGTAGGAACTGGCTCGGAAATGAACGGCGGTTCTGTAATTACAAACCATGAAAGCAAGTTGAAAATAGGTCATGTGTTTGGCGAGGATGTGTTCCCTAAGTTTTCTATACTAAATCCCGAAGTTACTTTTACTCTACCAGAGTACCAAATGAAAGCGGGTTTCTATGACATTATGTCACACATATTGGAACAGTACTTCTCCGACTTCGACGACAACACTTCCGACTACCTTATGGAGGGACTACTTAAATCCCTTATACACAGTTCTAGGATAGCCGTTAAAAACCCCACAGACTACGAGGCTAGAAGTAACATCATGTGGATTGCTACATGGGCTTTAAATACCCTTGTCGCAAAGGGCAAAACTACCGACTGGATGGTTCACATGATAGGTCAAGCTATAGGTGCTTACACTGACGCTACCCACGGTATGACGCTATCTGCGGTGTCTATGCCTTACTACCGTTACATTATGCCATACGGTTTGGAAAAGTTTAAACGCTATGCTATCAACGTATGGAACGTAAACCCACAAGGCAAAACCGACGAAGAAGTTGCTAAAGAGGGCTTATCCGCTATGGAAAGTTGGATGAACGAAATAGGCTTAGTTATGAACGCTAAAGAGTTAGGTGTCACTGAAGATATGCTAGACGGCATTGCTGATAGCACTTTCATTATGGAGGGCGGTTACAAAGTTTTAACCCATGACGAAATAGTGGATATCTTAAAAGCTAGTATGTAAGATAATAGTAAGATAATAATAGTTTATGGAACGCCTAAATACTAGACGTTCCATTTTTTTTAATATATTAATATATATGCCAAAAATAGATTGAATTATCTAATTTAATACAATAAGCCTAAATCCTCTTTTTGGTTTAAGATTCTAGTTACACTTTCGTCAATGCGTTCTTCGGAAATTTCACCACTAGTAACAGCGTTCACTACACCACTAACAGAAGCCTCTAAATCCTCTGGCATGAGTATAACATCTATACCCGCCTCAATAGCCATAACAGATGCTACATCGCTAGTGTAGTGTTTGGTTATAGCTGACATTTGGTGGGAGTCTGTAATGGCTATACCCTCAAAGTTTAGTTCATTTCTAAGCCACTGGGTAACTATAGTTTGTGATAGGTCACAAGGTACATCGTCCGATAAGCCATTAACTACCATGTGACTAACCATAACGAAATCAGTATCAGCGTTTATACCAGCCTTTATAGGAATAAAGTCTACAGTTTCAAACTCCTCTTTAGTTCTAGTCAAGTAGGATATATCGTCATGGGTATCGCCAGTAGAACTGCCCAACCCTGGGAAGTGTTTAATAGTAGCACTAATGCCGTTGTCCTGTATGCCCTTAACTATGTTTTCAACCATGGTAGCACAGTCGTTGGGGTCGGCACTGAAACACCTGTTTTCTAGACCGTTACCACTATTCAAGTCCACATCGGAAACGGGAGCGAAATCCACATTAAAACCGTACTTAGATAGGTTTTCCGCTAACTGCACACCTATTTGATAAGCCTCTGTAGGGTTGGCATTTTCGCCGTATACGTCCATGTTTTGGAAAGTGTTAGCGTTTAGCTTGTTACCTATTCTAGCCACTACACCGCCTTCTTCGTCAACGCAAAGGAATAGTCCTATGCCATTGATATCTTTCATAAAGTTTTGCGTGTTGGATAGCATTTCGGTAGTTTGCTCATCGGATTCTAAGTTTTGGGCGAAGTATATTATTCCGCCCACTGGTGAACTTTCCAAAGCGGACTTAGTGCCGTCACCGGCTTGTACTACTGTGGATATACCAGTCAACTGTTCGGGGGTGACTATAAACATTTGATACACTTTTTCTTCTAGAGTCATGCTGTCCAAAACCTCTTGAACCTTGTCGCTAGAGGGGGCTACAGTGCCGTCTAGGGTAGCACTTTGAGTATCGTCAGTTTCCGCCACTGTAGTGTTGATAGCACTATCTTCTAGGGGGGTGGTAGTGGTATCGTTGGAGTAGTCCTCCGTGGAAGTTTCGCTAGTAGTAGTATTTTCCGAAAGGTCTACAACGGTATTCACAGTATTGAGAATATCTTCTTGAGAGGTAGTAGTATTAGTATTAGTACTACCACAAGCGTTCAAGGATATTAAACTTAGCGTTAATAGTCCTAGAATGACTTTACGTTTTTTAAAAAAGTTCATAGTATTAAATTACTCCTTATCCATATATAGATAGCCTATTTTGCCCTTGTAAGAGCCTATCTCGGTGACACGATAGCTATTGTCGCATAGAGTCCATGTTTGACCGTTTAGTTCAACGTTCCAAAGCATTAAGTCAGTTTCAACCACATAGCTGTCGTTGTAGTAGTCGTACCCAGAGGGTTCACGGTTACCTTGACTATTTACAAACCACTTGTCGGTATCCGTCCTTAATATTGTGCTGTCGTCACCGTTTTCCCAGAATGCAAAGGCAAGGTTGTTGTATATTTCAGTCTGTCCGCCAATCCAAAGGTACTTTACGCCGTAGGTACTTTTAGCCTGTTCAGCGACTTTAATTAGTTCGTTCCATTCTTCTTCGGTTTCAAAAGTAGCTAATTCATAGCCACTTTTTTCTGCTAAGCGGTAAGCGTCATTCCATGTGAGATTTCCCACGGCACAGTAGTATTTTTTAGTAACTGGTGGTACAGTAACTACTGGCTCTGTGGCGGGTTCTGTAATGGGGTCAGTTGCTAAGATAGTAGTAATCTCTGTGGGGGTATCCGTTTCGGGGGTTTCAGTCACTTGATATTCTATTGCGTTTGCGTTGGAAGTTTCAACAGATTGCGTATCCAAAGGGGAGTCGTTTAGGCTGTTGTTGGATACAACTGTCTGTGTGGAATCGTTAGAGGAAAGAGTATCCACTATCTTTATGCCAAATAGTATCAATATGCATAGTAGTATTAAGCATAGCAGTACTAGAGGTATTACACGCAAAACACTCCTAGTAGACTTTACTTCTTCCACTGGGACGGTAACGCTAGTGCTGTCGTCGTCAGTGGGGGAGCTACTTTGTGAAAAGCTAGGTGCTTTAGTAGCCATAGGAATACTACTATTTTCGTTAGCAAATAGCACATTCTCAAGGGATTTTACATCGTTAAAAAATTGCTTAGTAGAGGTATACCATGCATTGGTATTGTTTTGACAAGCTTTTAATATCACTTGCATGAGTTGATTATTTATGCCGTCTATAGGGGGTAGAGTGTCTAGGGTGTTCTTAGAAACTACAGCGGTGCTATCTAGTAGCTGATAGGCTATAGTTCCCAAAGAGGATATATCGTTCACTTGACTTTGTCGTATATCATAGGTAGGGGATATAAGCTTGTATATATCGAAACCGCTTAGGTGGTATATGCCGTTGTCGTCTATTAGGATGTTTTGTATGTTTAAGTTGTTGTGAATCATACCCATGCTGTACCCCGTACATAGAGCGTTAGCAGTATCGTATAGCATATTGTAAACCTCATCTTGAGAGAGTTTAGTACCGCTTTTAACTTCCGTAAAGAGGCAGTTGAAATTTTTCAAACGCAATGCAACATCGTAGCTAGATAGTTCTCCACTTTCGGAATAGACCTCTTTTATAAAGTATCCGCTGTAGGTAGCTATATTTTTACAGCTGTCGAAGTTTCCACTGGTAATGTGGTTGCAAATATCCGTTAGATACTGTTTAACTTCTTGAGGTTCAAGGTTTACACTATCAAAGGCGTTGCAATTAACGTTAAAGATTTCTATTAAAGCGAACTCTGTAGCTTTTCCATTTCTTCTAGATATTCTATAGGTATGTGGGACGTTGTGCAAGTTTACAGCTTCTTCCACGTTCCAGTCGCCCCATAGTGGCTCATAAGATATTAATCTAGATTGTAAATTTTTATCCATAGTAACCTCCCTTAGTATATACATCTTCTTGTAACTTTATAGCATCACTAGTATTGTTAATCTTATAAAGAGTGCCTATATTTCCATAATCAATGCTAGATGTGTTATCGTAAACGGATATGAAAAGTATACCACCATCGCAAACGTACATTTGCTGATATACATCGTTGCCATACTTAACCTTTTGTCCTGCACTGCCCTCACTGGAACAGTATAGAGTACCACACTCATTTTGAACATCCTTTATGTAGTAGAACACGTTGTTATGTTGATAGATATTGTCAACATCTATATCTATTCTAGTGGAATCTTTTCCATCGTAACAGAATAGATTTTTGTCGTTGTCTATGTAGTATATGTATCTATCGTCTGTGGAAACTTGAAACTGTGTAACTTGTATATCTATTTCAGTTTCGTCGGATAGGTTAGTAACGCTAGTCTTGTGTAAGACTTTGCTAGTACTCTGCTTTATGCCATAGACGTATTGCCTATCAGAAGAAAGATTTTGGTAGGTACTCTTGTTGCTAATTTCGGAATAGTACCACGAACCGTTATCTTTTAGTAGGCAATAGTAATGCCATTCGTTGCTTTTGTGTGAACGTAGTATACATCCATTAAGGCTATCGACGTTTAGGGTTTTAACGTAGTCGCTGTAGGTGTTAAAGGAGTCCGTGTAAGCGTTTCTAGTTTTGAAAGCACCAACGTTCTGTTTTTCTTGTTCGCCCTCTACTATATAGGTTTTTTCGTTGTTAGTGGCAACGCATTCCGAACAGTCCTTGTTAAATATTAGGGATATGCTAGAGTTTCTATCGTATGTAGAATCATAGGTAAATAGTTTTGAAACGTTGTTAGTTAGAATGTTTCCATAGTAGATAGTTTTCTTTTCGGTGTTGTCCCAGTAGCAAATGGTAGCACCGTCATTGATAGCATATACATCACTTTGGGTTGCAAAGCTAGAAGTAATGCTATTAGAGTATACATAGTTTTTCCATGTAAGGGTATCGTTAGCATAGTTGATATTTTTAATGTAGCATATACTTTCGCCACTTTCCGAAATGGTTAAGAAGTCCATATTACCTAGCGTGGATATTTTCCAACAGCTAACTAGTACATCGTTGTCTATAATTTCGGAAGTGTTCTTAGAGGAGTAGTACCTTTTCAAGTACCCTGTAGAATAGCTAATGGAGTCTTTAGAGGTACTCTCTGGGTAGAGCGTTCCCTTAACCTCGGAAGTGGTATATACTACACAGTTGCCATCTAGAGATATACTAAAGCTAGATACATCGTTATCTACTTTAAACTCACCCCTAGAGTTTATTAGCCAAAGGGTTTTGTCGCTGTCTATTATCCCGATAGCGTTCTCACTGGCGTTGCAGTCATAGTCGATGTAGCCGTCTATGTTGGTGTAGCATTTGCCATTGCAGAATACTATAGGTTGTTCGTCCTCGTTAAGTAGGAGTATTACGCCATCCTGTGCGGAATAGGAATCCTTTTTAGAAGTGATAACGAATATAGAAGTAGCAATGCCTATTAATACTACTAGTACTACCAACACAACAAGTAGTATCTTAGTATTGAACTTTTTAGCCTTAACTTGAGTTTTAGTTTTAGCCTTGCGAGGTTTTTTAGTAGGAGTAGTAGGCACTTCTGTGGGTTTGTTTTTGTTAAACTGTCTAGTGCGGGTGTGTGTAGGAGTAGGGCTGTCTGTTTGGTTTTGTGGGAGTTCTATCAACTTTTTGCCACAGTTTGGGCAGAAGATATTCTCATCGGGAAAAGTTTGGTTACAGTTTTGACATACTTTTTTCAACGTTTATTACTCCTTATCTTAACCGTAGTTTTTAACGTAGTCTTTTAAGACGTACCCAACGTAACCGCTATAGTTTACCTTGTACCAGTCGCCAAACTCCTCCGAAACGGAAACTTTTTCGTTATCATTTATGTGAGTAACTTCCTTTGAACCCGTAGAGGCAGACTCTCTTAGAGTTACACCGTCTTTTGAGGCTGTGGAAACCGTTCCCGACCAAACGCTTTCAAAGGTGCATTGTTTGCTACCCATCTTTTCATAGAGTTTTCTAATGTCGTCGTTTTCGGGGTTGGATTCGTATATACCCTTTAGGTATTCCAAAGCCCCAGAGTAGTCCTTATTTTTGGAAATATACTCTTGAGAATTTTTGTCTATTAACTCAACTATCTGTGCTTGAATATCGTCAAAGGATGTGGACTGGTCTTCCGGTAGGATTTCTAAAGCCCTCTTTAGTAGGCTCATAGCGTCGTCCACGTTGGATTTTTTTATGTAGTCGTTTATTTTAGAACTAATACCATCTATGATAGTTTTGTTAGCGTTTTGAACGTTTTTCTCGGATAGTATGTTGTCATAGAGGTTAATGCCGTTGTATAGGCTTTTCAAATATTCTAGCATAGTATCTTCGTTTTTAGAGGATACACTAGTTTTAGCATCATCCAAACAAGTATCTATAAAGTACTGTTTGTAGTCATCCTTTATGGTATTAAAAGTATTATCCAACTCGGAATTGTTTTCTATAACGGTAGAAACTGCATTTATAAGGTTTATAGCCTCGTTGTAGTTTTGTTGTTCTATCAACTCTTGAGAATACTCTTTAGTCTGTTCTACTAGTAGGTTTTCGGACTGTGAAATCTTATCTTGAACGTTGGAGTAGTTGCAAGTATTTTCCGTCACCATGGAGTATATTTTTATAGCGTTTATGTAGTCGTTAGAGTTAAAGCACTCATCCGCTTGAGATATATAAGAGTTGTTTTGGTTCACCTCATTGATATAGCTATTTGCATCCAGTATGGAATCGGATAGGTATTCTATACCTAGGGAATTAACAGTATTTAGATTTTCCACGCATTCCTCATAGGATTTATTATTGTTATACATATCGTCTTTAATGCTATATAGATACTGGTTAAGTTCCTTGATAATATCCGAAACGTATTGATTGTTGCTATCTAGTTTGCCGTAGTATAGTTCGTTGGCACTTAGATAGTTGTTGTCTTTAACGTATGAGATATACTTATTTATGGTATGCTTGTTGTAAGCCTTATACCCGAAATATATACCAGCCTCAACCACACCACAAGCCAACAGAATAGATGCTACTATAATGATTATCTTTTTTGCAGTAGGTTTATTTTTAGGCTTAGCATTAACGACGGTATCGCCTTGAACGTTGGCGGTATCCTCGATAGAATCGTTAAAAGATGTACTAGTAGTATTTTCGTTAGCTTGATTTAGATTTAATCGTTTGCCACAGCTAGGGCAAAACGCTGTAGAATCGTCTTTTAGATTTGCACCACAATATTTACAAAACATATGTACCCCTCCAAATATATTAAAAAATTAGCAATGTCTATAATATGATTATACTACAATATTGAAAAAAATCTAGTACTTTACAAAAAATATGTGATTTTCAACTAAAAAGATATTTCATAGTGTAGATTCAATGGTAATAGTAACAAATTATTAATATTATTGTGATAAACTATATAATTATATGAATGGTAATATTGACAAATTTGATATATGGTAGTATAATATGGATAATTTGAAATAAATGAGGGAGTGCAAATATATTATGGATAAACAAAATAAACAAGTGATATCTATCATAGGTTCTGCCTTGACCTTGACTCTAACGGCTTGTGGCGGAAATAATAGCTTAGATACTTTTGAAAACTTAAACGTTGACAACGTTGTGGAAATCTCTACTAATGATGTAGTGCCTGTTACGTTGGGTGCATCTTTAAACGATTACTATGTGGGAAATGTTACTCTCCCCGATGAGGATACCATCAACAACGAAAATATGACTACTGTCAGTGAAACTATAGTAGAGTTAGAAGTTTCCGAGATACCTGTTCCACCTGTGGAAACTATTCCAACTACTGTTACCACTACTAGACAGATGACCGTTACCAAACCCTATGAATATCTATACTACATGGGCGAGTATGGCTATGTATCTGTAGAGAGCAAGTCCTCTTTGAATATAAGAAAAACCCCATCAAAGAATGCTACTAGTTTAGGAAATTTAACAAGTGGCAGAGAAGTATATATTGAGAGTGCCTACATAAACAGTAGCAACGAAGTTTGGTACTATATTTCATACCCTAAGTACGGCTATGTAAGTAGTCAATATATAACCCTCTGTGGTGGAGATAAGGAAAAACCTGTAATATATCTATACCCACCAAAGGAAACTAAAGTTTCTGTTAAACTATCCCTAAACGGACACTTTACCTATACCTACCCCGAATACAACGACGGCTGGAACGTTACTGCTTACCCAGACGGTACTCTTATAGATGCCGACAACAACGAATACTCTTACCTATTTTGGGAGGGCAACGGTCATGTGGACTATGACCTATCTAAAGGTTTTGTAGTGGAACGCTCTAACGTTACAAAGTTCCTAAAAGAAAAACTTCTATATATGGGTCTAACTCAAAAAGAGGCTAACGAGTTTATAGTGTACTGGTCGCCTAGGTTGATGAAAAACCCTTACAGTTTTGTGGCTTTTCAAGGCAAAGAGTACGAAGACTATGCTAAACTTTCCATATCCCCTAAACCCGACAGCATACTAAGAGTGTTTATGGTATTTAAAGCTGTAGATAAAAACTTTACCATTCCACAGCAGGAACTTTCTACCTTTAAACGTGTAGGCTTTTCCGTCGTGGAGTGGGGCGGTGAAGAACTATCTTGTTAATACAAAAATGCACCATGTGACTTAAATCACTGGTGCATTTTTGCAATGGATTTTATGGGATTTAATTCTTATCGGAATTGCTTAGAATCTTTATGCCACTAGTGGACTGTACTGTTTGGGCATATAGCTTGTTGCTATCGTCGTAGGCTTTGTAAAGCTTTTCTTGAATGCTTTGCTTTTCAAGTAGTGCAGAGTTGTAATCTTCCTTAAGGTTATCGATTTGGCTGTTAAGACTTTGCATAGTAGCCTCAGCGTCTTTCTTAGCCATAGTAGTTTTATAGCCGTAATCCTTGCCGAGTTCTTTTTCTTTCTGTTCAGCACCGTTGATTTTAGCCTGTTCTATTAGTGTTGGAATCTCATCTATTTTAGCGGTAAGTTGAGCGACAAGTTCAGCCTTGCTGTCTATTTGAGATTGTAGTTCAGCTATATCAGCTTCCACTTTGGATAGAGCATCTTCACGTTTAGCGACCTCATCAGACCATGCATCGTCTTCTTCTCTTTGGGCTTTAGTAACCTTGTAAGAGTAAGCTTCTTCTTCAACCTCTCTGCCCTTTAGGATATCTTGTCTATCCTTAAGGATATCTTCTTCAGTTTTAGCTAACTTTTCGTTGGCGGTATCTAACTTAAGTTGGATATCCTCGTTAGCGGAATCCTGTAGCTGTTGAATCTTTTCTTCTTGTAAAGCCTTAGAATCCTTTTGGCGACTTTCAAGGGCGATGTTATCTTTTTTCTTGTTGTTAATCATAGCAACAAAGCCTATAAGTTCTTGTTCAATAGCGAGTATGTTCTCATACTCTTTCTTTTTAAGAGCCTTTGCAGAATCAAGGGCATGAATCTTTTCTATAATTTCTTGATTTAAGTAACTCAAGTCGTTATCCTCCTTTTTAGGACTGTTTTTATTTTCTTTACTGGTTGCAACTTTATTAGTAGACTTTTCAACGACGACAGCATTTAGGACATTGCCTAAACTTTGTAGGACACCACCCGCATTATTAGATGGTTTAGCGTTGATAACGTTTTGTAGCTCTACTATAGCAGATAGGATATCTGCCTTGTTATTTTTGGTATTTAAACCACTTGCAGACTTTGGAATGCTCAAGCCTGAGTTTTTAGCAGTTGCAAGGAGTTTCTTATACTCGTCTAAGATTTCCTGTTTAGTATTCTTATCAGTTACCATATTTTAATATCCTTTCATAAAAGTGTTTATAGTAGACTACTTCTTGCCATTTGTACTGTAGTTATCGGAACTAAGGATATTAATACTACCAGTAGACCTAACGGTATCAGTAGTAACTTGACGGTTTTCGGCATTGCACTTATCTAGCTTTTCAGCAAGGGATATGTTTTCTTTGCAGAGTAAATCGTACTTAGTTTGTAGTCTATCGAGGTCGCTTTGTAGTTTAGCGATTTCGTTGTCGAAATCCTTTTTAGCGATAGAACTCTTATAACCGTACTCTTTTCCGAGTTCTTTTTCTTTTTGGGTAGCACCCTCAAGAGTAGCCTTTTCTAGAATGCTAGGGATATCGTCCACTTGAGCCTGTAGTTTAGCTATTTCGTCTAGCTTGTCAATACAAGCTTGTTTTCTAGCTTGAGCGTCGTCTTCTTTCTTTTGCATATCTAGTTCTCTTTTTTCGATAAGCTTTGCTCTTTCCTCGGTAGCCTGTTTGCGAGTACGTTGTAGGGTGTAGTCGTATTCAGCCTGTTCACGAACGGTTTCCTGTTTGTTACTAGCAAGTTTATTAGATATTTCATCATAGATAGCGTCAACTTTGTCATCGTTGGCGGAAGTATCGTCAGCAATCTTAGCTTGAACGTCTTCTAGTTCTTTCTTTAGGGAACTATCGAAATCGTTGGTGCAATCTTCTAGATACTTGTTAAAGCTATCGTTTACTACACTGTAAGCGTTCTTAATAGCCTGTAGACTTTCTGGAAATATTTCCACACCATATAGTTTAGCGATTTCGTCTTTTTTAGCTTGAATCTTTTCGTTAAGGTCGTTGTATTCGTTGGTAGTTTCCTCGTTTAGAATGTTCATGGAAATTACATCTTCGCTTAGAGCGATAGTCTTTTCAACGTTTTCTTTAGCGATAATATCAGCAGGGGTTTCAAGTAGTTTAGCCTTTTCTTGAATGCTAGTTAGTTCTTGTAAGTATGCCTCGGATATGTAATCTCTAGCACTTTTATTGTTATCCAAATTCATAATTAGGACTCTCCTTGTACATAATTTCTAGAATTTTAACGTTAAAATATTCTGTATTGATTTACTTATTATGGTACGTCTACCATATGTTGTATATATGATATCATACATTAATTGCTATGTCAAGCTTTGTAAGGGAGGTTTTTGGGACAAACCATTCAAAAATATTTAACAAATTTTCGCTGGGTGTTTTTGTGCATATTGCCCATAAGTTAAAACTTGACAGGACTCTCATAAAGTGCTATAATATTCTAATAGATTGGTTATGTTAAGTATCTATCTATTTATTTTTAGATTTTTGGGAGTGAATTTACATGAAAGAATTTTGGGCAAACTGTACAAACTGCATAATTTCGGGGGGGGGGTATCCACTGGCATTTATGCATAATGACTAAATATTCTTTATGTAATTCATACTTTAATATAGAGTTATTATAAGGTATAGCTATATCCTATATGGATGTTAGCTGTACCTTTTTTTGTTTTATAGATGTTATTTTAAGGGGTATATTATTATGTGGTGTAAAGAGTGTAGACACGAAACTATGCAAAACGTTTGTGAAATATGCGGTGCTAAAACCGTTGAAGATGTTCCAGTGGAAGTGTACAAGTGTTCGGAATGTCATACGGTGGCTATAAAGTCCGCTAACGATTTAGGGGGGCTTAGGTGTCCCATATGCGGTGGAGGTTTAAAGTACCTATCCGCTGATGTAAGACCAGTATTTCCAGAGGAAAGACTATTGATTGAAATACTATTAGGTAAACCTTTAGCCTACCTAGACAAGTGCGTTTGGGCTAACAACAACCGCTACTATGTAGAAGATAAGGTTATTACTATAACTTCCAAACACTACAAAAAGTACCCCCCTGAATACATAATGCAACAACTACAATTCTACAAACCACAGAACAACTACGAGGCTTTTAATTTCGCTATAGAAAACTTTATCAAGGCAAATACTAACCGCCTAAACTACCTAATAGACGAGGCTCACGAGTTTATACAGAGAGAGGCTAGTAAGTATCCTATAGAAGATTTAGTGATATCTTTTTCGGGTGGCAAGGACAGCACTGTAACCGCTGACTTAGTAGTTAAGGCTCTAAGCAATCCTAGTATAGTACACATCTTCGGAAATACTACCCTTGAGTTCCCTTTGACTATACAATACGCCCAACGCTTTAAGGCTAACAACCCTAAGGCTATATTTAGAATAGCTCAAAACAAAGAACAAGACTTCTATTCCGTGTGCGAGGATATAGGCCCTCCCGCTAGAATGATGCGTTGGTGCTGTTCTATGTTTAAGACTGGCCCTATAACCAGAATACTAAACCGCTACTACAAAGACAAGAACATCCTTACATTTTACGGCATTAGGAAGTGCGAATCCGTTAGCAGAAGTAAGTACAACCGTGTGGAAGACAACGCTGAAAGTATTAAGATTCAAAAACAGAAAGTGGCCTCACCAATATTCTTGTGGCAAGATGTGGACATTTGGCTATACCTACTTAGTCAAGATGTGGATTTCAATGAGGCTTATCGTTTGGGCTACGATAGGGTTGGCTGTTGGTGTTGCCCTAATAACAACGAAAGAGCGCAGTTCCTATCCAACATATATATGCACGAACAGTACCAAAAATGGAGAAGTTTCTTAATAGACTTCGCTATAAAGATAGGCAAACCTGACCCCGAAACTTATATAGATACTGGCAAGTGGAAAGCACGTCAAGGGGGGAATGGTGTTAAATCTTCTCAAGATGTTAAGATACAGTATACCAACTGCACCGCCGAAGATAATGCCAAAATCTACAGGCTAAACAAACCCGTCACGGATGAGTTTCTGGGAATGTTTACTCCATTTGGTAAAGTTTCTAAAGAGTTAGGCAGAAAACTCATCAATGAAACTTTAGTGCTAGATATTAACTCTAATACCCCTATACTGTCCATACAGCCATTTAACCAACAGGATTACGAGTATTCAGTAAAGGTTAAAACTATGAACGTCGCTGACCACAACGCTCTACAACGTATGGTGGGGTATCAAGTGAGAAAGTACAACGCTTGTAGAAAGTGTTTAAAGTGCGAGAGCCTATGCCATTTCGGGGCTATCTCTATAAAGGGTGGCACATACCACATAGACGACAACAAGTGCAAACGCTGTAAGATGTGCGTTACTGCTAAGTATCTAGATGGTGGCTGTTTAATGGATAGATATTTGAAAACTAAAATTTAATTCAAGAGGTTTTTTTTATGAAGTTTAGAGGACATGAAACTTTTTATATTAGAAAAGGTTGGCTATATAAGGGTATATCAAACGTGTGTAAAGATGGCAACGTATTTATGGGTAGCAGTGGAAACCCTATGGACGTTTTCGGGATAGGCTCTAATATGGTTAAATCGCTTAGGTACTGGCTACAGGCAGTAGGTCTAACAGAAGAAAATCAAAAGGGAAAAAGGTATCAAAAGCTTACACCCTTAGGAGAAGTTATCTTTGAATATGATAAGTATTTTCAAGAGGTAGGCTCTATATGGCTAATGCACTATAGGCTATCTACTAACAAGGATTTGGCAACTAGTTGGTACATATTCTTTAACCATTTCGATTACATAGAGTTTTCCAAAGAGGACTTCTGTAACAGGGTAGTTAAGTACGTTCGTATGCAGAAAGACTTTAAAGAACTCCCAGCTACTAGAACTATAGAAGATGATTTCAACTGCTTGATAAATACCTATCTGCCAAAGGCTAAACTAAGTTTAAAAAAGGTAAGCCCTGAAAATAACATAGAATGCCCCCTTGCGGATTTGGGCTTGATAGATATATCTAACAAGGAAAAGAAAGTTTATAGGAAGTCTAAACCTAGTGTTGAAAATATTCCGCTAATGGTGTTCTTAGCCGTAATAGTAGATAATGCTAACAGTCGCAAAGAGATACCTATATCGAACCTACTAAACGACAAGTGCAATGTGGGAAAAGTATTCAATTTGGATAACGTTACCTTGATAAATATTTTGTACGATTTGGAAAAGCTAGACTACATTAAGGTTATTAGAACCGCTGGTCTTGACGTTATTAGGCTAAACACAGATATATCTTTTTTGGAGTGCGTGAAAAAATAT
>CAYXNU010000002.1:22701-32720 GCA_964466485.1 uncultured Ruminococcus sp. | reverse complement strand
ACTCGAACCCCCGACCTACTGATTCGTAGTCAGTCACTCTATCCAGCTGAGCTACAGACACATCAATATTGTTTATAAAGCCTTTAATCAGACTGCTTTAATATTTTATCATGTAAAGTAACAAAAGTCAAGGTTTGAGCCGATTTATTTACAGAAAGTTAATATTTATGGATATATATGCAAGTATTAGTCTAAGTTGTTCAATATAGCATTGGCGATAGTTTCCGTGGACACGCTAGTATTATTCTTATCTTCTATGAGTATGCAAAAGGCAATAGGGTGTTCTGTGTTGGTATCAAAGCCCACTAGCAAGGAGTTTTCTATTTCGCCGTTCTCCACTTGAGCAGTACCGCTTTTAATACCTAAAGTGTAGTTCGGTATAGAATACGAATAGTTATTAACTCCATTAGCTACCATAATATCATAGACTTTTTTAGCAGTATCCGTGGAAAATAAAGCGTCTGTGTATTCTGTGATAGCGTTGTCGTACTCTTTGCCGTTTACGTTTACAACGTGGTCTATAAGGTATGGATAGGTAGCTTTGCCAGTTTGGTTAGCGATAGCACTCTGCCATAGCATCAATTGGCAAGGGCTAACCATAGTTTCCCCTTGACCTATACAGCCCCACTGGGTGTTAAAGTCTGTGGAATCCGTCAAGGTAGTGGAGGCTGTTTGTACCTTTATACCATTAATTAGGAAAGTCTTATCGTCGTCACTATTGACGGTATAGCCTAACTTTTTATACGTTTTAATGATGTTATCCAACCCAAAAGAACTATCTTCTACTAGCTGTGCAAAGTATGTGTTGCAACTGTTAGCAAAGGCCTCTGTGATGTTTTCCGTACCATGACCATCTAGTTTATGACACTTTATATCCGTACCTGATAGGTTAGTGTAAGTACCATTGCAAGTGTACTCTAAGGAGTCGACTTTGGTAGTGCCATAGCGTTCTATAGCGGATATTAGTGTGGAAACTTTCTGTGTAGAACCTGGGACAGTCTTAATAAAAGCCTTGCATAGCAGACTACCCTCCTCTAAGTTGTCGTATCCTAAAACGGGGTCTACAGAGGGTTTGCTTACACATACTAGTATCTCCCCAGTGATGTAGTTGTAGGCTATAGCACAGCCCTCAGCAGAACCAAAAGCTTTATATACTTTTTGGTTAGCGGAATGGTCTAAAGTGGTATATATAGCAGACTGCCCATCGGAAAAGTTCGTGCCTTGAGTAAAACTATAGTTGTTCAACTTTTCGGAATTTCTAGCTACTAGCGTATTGGTAGCCTGTCCCGAAGCGTCACCTATAAGGTTTCCTACATCTCTAAAGTGTTCCCATGAGTATTTAGTGTCGTAGTCTGCATTGTTGTCGAAAAGTATATCGCCATCCCTATCGTAGACGTAACCCAAACTCTTTGAGCTAGAGTTTACTATATAGTACGACGCTTGAAACTGTATCTTTAAGAATAGCACTAGCATACCTATTAAGAACACTATAAGCATTAGCCATATCAACTTTTGACACCTTTTAAGATTTTTCAAACCTGTAGACTCCTTTCTTCTATATAAGATTTATTTTTCGTGTATCTGTGAGGCTTTGATAAACCCAACCAAAAGCCCACTAGACAACATAGAACTACCACCCATAGATATAAACGGAATAGTAACCCCTGTGAACGGAATAAGATTACATGAACCAAATATGTTTAGGCTCATCTGTGCTATGAATACCGCTACCACCCCTGTAACTAGTGTGCTATGGTAGTACGAACGTGGAGAGTTTATCAAGGTAGTGCAAAGCATTACCACTATGGACAACACTGCCATGATACCTATAAAGAACCCCCACTCCTCACAGATAGCAGAAAATACTATATCTGTGTTGTAGGCAGCAACGTTATATAGAGTGCCATACCCTGCACCTTTTCCAAACCAGCCACCCTCAGCGATGGCTATTAGGGCTTTACACTGTTGGTATCCTGAACCTGATTGGTCTGCCCAAATGTCTACATGGAGTCTATCTTGAACGTAGCTAGGTGCAAACTTTAAAGCACATACTATTCCCACTAGTGCGACTATTCCCAAAGCTATAATCTTCTTTTTGGAAAGTTTCGTTTCGGGATAGCATATCCTAGTTACAAAGGCACAGAATGCTACCGCCATAAAAGTAGGCAAACTTCCTAAATCTCTACACCACCACTGCAAAGCAAATATTGCCACGGTTAGCACTGCTAAAGCTACATTGTCTGGGACGTACTTAAAGCGTTTTAGTATAGTCTTTCGGTGGTGCTGTTTAGTTAGAGTGGTAGCACATAGTATTACATATACTGGTTTTAAAAACTCCGAGGGCTGTATCGTGATAACTTTTAAGTCTATCCAAATACCACGGTCGCCAGTGAATAGCACTATAGTTAGCATGATTACTATAGCTATAACGTATACTATGTGTTTGTTCTTTTCTAACTTTTCATAGTTTAGAGTTAGTCTGCAACCTATCTCACAGCACACTAACGCTAGTATGGACAGTATAGCCTGTTTATATGAAAAACCTATACCACCAAAGCACGACTGAAATATAACTGACATATTCAGTATGAATAGCATAATGTAGTCTATAAGGTATACGGGTTGTTTTCTAGTTTTAATAATTCCACCATATACCACATCGGTTAGCAACACATACGCTGATAGTATTAAAGGGTATGTGTAGGTTTCATAGTTGCCCTTAAAGAATACTATTCCTAGCATGGTAGTGTGTGCTAATATTATTAACAAGTTTAGAAAAAAGTAGTGTACTCTTAACTTAAGTTTAGGTTGTACATTTTCCAAAAGTTACACCTCCTTAGGGGTTGGTGGGTTTCTGTGAATGCTATTCTCTACAGTGAAATGTTGTTCACCTAGTTGAATATCGTCGCCATCATGTATGGGAGTTATAGTATCTATAGGTTGTCCGTTTACTAGTGTACCATGTGTAGATTGCATATCTTCTATGCACCATTGCCCATCCCTTAGGGATATTATTGCATGGTATCGGGATACTGTCATGTTGACACTTCTAATATCACAAGAGGAGTGTCGTCCTATGAGTATCTCATCCGCCTTGAATGGAAAGTACCTATCCCCTATGGCTAAACCGTATGGATATACTATTCTGTTCTTGCGAACGGATAACAACTTTTTTTCTTTACGAGATTTTAAAATAAAAGCCACTACTAAAATATCTATGAATAGCAAAGCTATTAGACAAGCTAAGTTATTCGATGAGTGCAACTTTTCTGCAAACTCTATTAAGAACTCTTTCACGCTAGAAAAATCGATATTTTTAAGGTGTTCTTTTAGACTTTCTATAAAACTTTCATACATAAGAAATCTCCTTATATTCACGCAAATTCGATAGATTGAAAATATATACACGGAACGTCGAATCGTCATTCCCTACAAAATAATTTAACTCTATTGTACCACACAGCTAATGTTTTTACAATACCAAAAATTACTTGTAATATGTTTTCGCAATTGTGCCATAATAATATCAAGATACGCAAACAAAATATATTTTAAAAATTATTTAAAGGAGTTTTTTATTATGAGTAACAATAATAACAAGAATATGAAAGAAGCTATGGAACGTTTTAAGATGGAAAGTGCTAGTGAAGTTGGAGTTAATCTAAAGCAAGGTTACAATGGCGATTTAACCGCCCGTGAGGCTGGTTCTGTTGGCGGTCAAATGGTTAAGAAGATGGTTCAAGCTTACAAAAACCAACAACAATAATACTATCTTTAGTAATATTTAACCATATTGGGAGAACTGACTTTCAGCTCTCCCAATAGTAGATTGAAAAAAATTTTGAAGGAAAAAAATTCATACGCTTTCTTAATAGATATTATATCACTTAAAATTAACATTGCAATTTCAAAAAGATTAAAATTTTGTAACAATATTAGGTGTACTTATTACAAAGTTAATATTGTATTTATATAAAAAAATAGAACGGCAAACCGCCGTTCCATGCATTGTTAATTAATCCTTAACGATACCATTTTTGTCATCGTCATCGGATTTTTTATCTTTCTTTTTAGGGGTAGGTTCAGCGGGAACGTCCTCGTGTTTGGTTAAGTTCTCTTGAATAGCCCACTTTTTAATTCTAAGCTTGTTTCTTTCGCCACCAGTTTCTATTACGACAGTATCTTCTGTTTGTCTAATTACTATTCCCACGATACCGCCAATAGTACATATTTCGTCACCGATTTGAATACTATCTCTCATGGCTTTAGTTTCTTTTTCCTTTTTGTTCTGTGGTCTTATTAGGAAAAAGTAGAAGATTACCAACAAGATAATCATAGGGATAAAAGATGCCATTAAAGCCCCAGTATCGCTACTACTAGTGGTAGCAGTGCTGTCTGAAGATAGCATAATTAAACTCGTTAAGTTCATTGAAAATTCCTCCGTTTACACATTTTTTTTACAATAAAAATATTATAGCATATATCTATTGCAAATACAAGTGCTAAAAAAAATATTTTCGTGTACATACCACGGATATATGTACACTTAGGCTATATTGCCTTTTGAGGGAATAAAAATATTTTTAGAAAAATGTAATATATACTTGACATTTTAGATACTATATGCTACAATATCCTCAAGAGGTGATGTTATGGCAAAGAATCTAAAGTTAAAGTCTGCTAGGGTGGCTCTAGATATGACACAACTAGACCTTGCCAATGCTGTAGGGGTTACTAGGCAGACTATAAGCGGTATCGAAAAAGGTGACTATAACCCATCCATTAGGTTGTGTGTATCTATATGTAAAGTTCTAGGCAAAACTTTAGACGAAATTTTTTGGGAGGATTGATATTTTATGGTATCGAAAGAGGATAAAAACTACGACGAAAGACAGGTTAAAGAGAGAGGGATGATATTCAAGTTGTCATACCTTCTACTGGTAGTATTCAATGTGGTTACGGCATTACTAAGCGAAACTACTACATTTTGGAATGAACACTTTAGTATGTTCCAAAGCAACATTATAGGGATTATGCTAGTTACCACTATATGCACTATACTTATGATTACTAAGAACGCTTACATATCCCCGAATAAGCCTAAAGTTACTAACCTAACCGTGGGACTAATGAGTTTGTGTTCGATTGAGGGGTTTATAGGTAACTTACTCTCTTTTGACCTATTCAACATAATTGTAACGTTTTGTGTATTCGTGATATGTTGCACCTACTGGATTAAACTACTTAAAGATAAGAATAGCACCTACATAGATGATGACGAAGAAGATTAGTTTTGTATTTTATAAAATTAGAGGAGTTGTTATATATGTCTAAGATAGTATTTTTTAGTATAAACGCAGTGGGACACACTAACCCTACAATCCCACTAGTTAAAGAGTTGGTATCACATGGGCATGAGGTTTGGTACTACTCATTTGAAAACTTTAAGGATAAGATTGAAAGCACTGGTGCTAAGTACATCCAGTGTGACGAATACCTACCACCACTAAGCGACAAGGATTCTACAAAAATTGGCAAGGATTTCACTCTATTGATAAATATGTCTGTGGATACTGCCATAGCTATGGATTCTAAAGTTACTAAGGACTTAACCGCCTTTAAACCCGATTGCATAGTGTCCGATAGCGTATGCACATGGGGAAAGCTTTTCGCTAAAAAGTTGAATGTGCCTTATGTATGTTCTACTACTAGTTTTGCATTTAATCAGCATACTGCTAAACTACTTAAACAAGGCTTTTCCGAAATGCTATACATGATTAAAGGTATGCCTAAAATGGTTAAGAAACTACAAGAGTTAAAACCCCTAGGGTACAATATCGATAAACCACAAGAAATATTCTCAAATGAAAACGATACTAACACTATAGTGTATACCTCTAGGGAGTTCCAACCTATGGCGGATACCTTTTCCGATAAGTACGCTTTTATAGGTACGTCTATAGTTGAACCTACTCACCACCTTGAAAAGTCCTCTAAAAAGACAGTGTACATATCTTTAGGAACTGTACTAAATGACAACGTAGCTTTCTACAAAGAGTGCATACTAGCACTAAAAAGCAGTGACTTAAGAGTTATAATATCTACTGGCAAGGATACCGACATATCTAAACTGGATATTCCTAACGACTTTATAATCAAGGAGAGCGTAGACCAACTTGCTGTACTAGAAGTCGCTGACTGCTTTATTACTCACAGCGGTATGAATAGCGTTAGCGAAAGTTTATACTATGGTGTGCCTATGGCTATGTATCCACAGCAAAGTGAAGAATTAGCTATCACGAATAGAACTATAGAACTAGGTGCAGGAGTTAAACTTAAGAACGCTAACTCCATGGGTATAAGAAACGCTGTATTTGAAATTTTGGATAATCCATCCTATAAGGAGAACGCCCTAAAGTTGTCTAAAACTTTAAGAGATTCGGGCGGTGCAAAGGCTGGTGCAGAATACATAGAAAAGATAATTAAAAATTTGTAGGGAACGACGATTCGCCGTTCCGTATATGATATGAAAGGAGCAACGTTTTAAAATATGGCAATATTAGAAGTAAACAACCTTAAAAAACAGTACGCAAAGTCTAAAGGGTTTGCCGTGGATGGAATATCCTTTAGTGTGGGCGAGGGCGAAATATTCGCACTAATAGGCTCTAACGGTGCAGGTAAAACTACCACTCTAAGAATGATATCAACACTACTAAAAGTGTCCGATGGCGAAGCTACTGTGAATGGCTACAGCGTAACCAAACAACCCGACAAGGTTAGAGAATGCATTACCTACCTACCCGATGAAGCTGGTGCTTACAAAAATATGACGGGTATGGCTTACTTAAAGTTTATGGCTGGGATGTTCTCCACGGACGCAAATACCATTAACCAGTATGTGCAAACCGCTGTAAATACGTCCACACTAGGAGAACGCATAAACGATAAAATATCTACATACAGTAGGGGCATGATTAGGAAACTGTTACTATCTCGTGCAGTTATGACTAAACCTAAACTTGCTATCCTAGATGAGGCTACTAGCGGTCTAGACGTTATCAACGCTTTGGATATTAGAAAGATGATTATACACCTTGCACACGATGAGGGTATGTCTTTCCTATTGAGTTCACACAATATGCTAGAAATAGAGTATGTATCCGATAAGGTGGGCATTATGGCACACGGTAACTTAATGGTTACTGGTACTCCTAAAGAGTTAAAACAACGATACAACGCTCCTAACCTTGAAGAAGTCTTTGAAAGGGTGGTGGTAAAGAATGAAGTTCTTTAACCTATTCAAAAAAGAACTAAAGGAAATGTTCAACGCTAACATGATTATTAGTTTGGTGGTATCGTTTATGCTACTGGTAGTTATAGGACAGTTTATGCAATCTAGTATGAGTAATATACATGACAGCTATACTAGTGTTACCATCTGCGACCTAGACAACACAGACTTAACTAAGCGTATTATGGCAGAGTTGGAAAACATAGGCTACAAAGTGGACAGCGTTACCGCTACAGAGTCCACGGACGATTTAAACATATCCAAACAGACCAACAGCAAGAATATTTTAGTAATTCCCGAAAATTTCACTGACGATATATACAGCGGAGAAGTTGCTACCATTAAGAGCATAGGCAAAGTAGAAGGCAACTCCATAATGACACAACTTGAGGGCAGTACTTACAGCACGGCTATTAGTGACATATCCGACATAGTAAAGAATATACTAATAGAAGATACTTCTAGTTTTAGTGCGGACTATATGGAATTTCTAGACTACCCCATAGACCTAGACGAAATTACTATAGTTGGTGAAAAGTCCGCAGAGGTTAGTTCTTCCACTGTGAATAGTATGCTATCATCTCAAGGGACTTTTGTACCTATAATAATATTCGTAATAATAGTGTTCGCCTCCCAAATGATAGTAACAGCCATAGCTACCGAAAAAATAGACAAGACTTTGGAAACACTACTTTCAACACCTATTTCAAGGGTATCCATACTAACTGCTAAGATGTTATCTGCTGGATTAGTATCGCTAATTAGTGCCGTAATATATATGATAGGCTTTAGTATATCTATGGGTTCAGTGCTAACAAACTCCACGGAACTTGTAGGAGAGGTTACAAGTTCGACAGTGTCCACACAGTTGTCAATGATTTCACTAGGGCTAGTATTAACCCCCATAGACTACATACTACTAGGAATAGATATCTTCTTAAGCATTATGATAGCACTATCGTTATCTATGATATTAGGTGTTATGGTGAATGATATCAAGTCTACACAAATAGTTATGATGCCCATAATGTTCATGGCTATGATACCTTACTTAGTATCCTACTTTGCGGATATTAACACGCTATCCCCAGTAATGAAACTTATACTAAACTTGATACCTTTTACACATACTTTCAACGCTACTAATAACCTACTATTCGATAACACTTCCACAGTGGTGGGCGGTATAGTGTATCAGTTGATATTCTTTGCGGTGTGTATGTTCTTTGCGGTTAGGTTATTCAAGTCCGATAAGATTTTAACAGCCTCTTTAAACTTTTCCAAAAAGAAAAAGTAAATACATATATATTAAAAAAACGGAACGCCTTGAATGACGTTCCGTATATTGTTTTAATAGTCGGCATCTATACCGAAATGTTGGCATAGCTGTGGTAAATTTCCACGGTAGCCATTTACTACAGGATATATCTTCCATGAGCCGTTGTGCCTGTAAAACTCCACTAATACTACTGTGGAAAACTTTTGCACATCGCTTACATTAACCTTGAATATTAAAAAGTCCCCTGAATATATATCAAACCTGAGATTGTTCGCAAGGGCAAAGGTCTGGTTCTGCTCAAACTTGCTCTTGTATATGGCATAGCATACACACACTTTCTTGATATATAGTGGTATCTTTTCAAGGTTTATCGATATGGAATTGTTATTAGCTATGGCAACGCTACCATTTGCCGTTGACGTATTCCCGAAGAAAACCATATCTGAATTGTAAGTAGTAATATTGTTTTCATTAGTCAAGAATATGTAGGGGTCTATTTCTAGGTTGCTAGTGGCATTAAAAGACAACTTCATGGATAGCCTAGTGTAGTAAAGGTCATAGCGTTCCCCACGGTTAAGCGTTATCGTTTCAAGATGTCTATTAGCAGTGGTGTCGCTAACCTTTTGCACCGACACCGCAAAGACTTCTTTAGGGTCGTTTAAGGGTGGGTTTTCAAAAGAGTATAGCACTCTATCGTTTACCATTTCGGCACTATCTAGAGCCATACCATCCACAAAGATTCTCCTAGTAAACCTAGATATTACTAGTATTTCGCCGTATAGCATAGCGTTGTCATTTAGTGGGTTGGTGACTATCGTTAGTTCAAGATAGCCATTGTTTAGGTCTTTGGTGTATACGTTAAAGTTTTTAGAGTCCACTCTAAACTCGCAAGGTTCGGGGAGGTACACGTTCAACTTAAAAGTATTTTCCTCATGGGACTTAAACTCCCCTAGATGTACAGCACGAGGAATATAGAACTTTTTAGTGTCCGCTACACCGCCATATATTTCCACGTTTTCCACTATGGTGTCGGGTTGGAGTTGTAGTATAGCATAGTCGCTTTCGTAACCGCTTATAGCAGTGTGTTCAAGTTTTAGGTTTTTTAGGGTTACTCCCGCAGAGCGAACTACCAACACTGGAGTGTTTTCGTTCCAAAGGGTGGTATTGTTGCCAACTATTGTGCAAGGTCTATCTATGATGGTACTTTCTTTGTATTCACCTGTAGGAAGGTTTACTATTTGGTTTCCAGAGTCTAGTTGTGTTTGTATTATACTTTTCAAAGACGTTTCCCCCTTTCATACTGTGCAACTATTAAACTAACGCAAATTCTAGCAGAACAGCTTTTTTTATGCCATGTACGAATAGCCATTCCCTACAAAGATAAATAAAAATAAAATTGTAAGGAACGTCCAAATGGGCGTTCCATATTTCGTAAACAAAATGTTAATA
>CAYXNU010000002.1:19875-22601 GCA_964466485.1 uncultured Ruminococcus sp. | reverse complement strand
CATAGTGCATATAGACCGCCTTGATAGCCAGAGGCTACAGCGTTAAACTTCCAGTCGTTGCCGTGGCGGTAGATTTCACAAACTACTATAGCAGTTTCAATAGAGAAGTCTTCCATTAAGTCGAAACGGAGAACTTCCTCGCCTACCATATCGTCAGCGGTAGCCATCTTAGCAATCCTAACGTATGCATTGGATACTTGACCAAAGTTTTGTTTTCTTGCAACAGCCTCGTGAATGGTTACAGTAATAGCAATCTTTTGAATATCATCAGGCACTTTGGAGAAGTCTATAATAATAGTTTCGTCGTCGCCCTCGCCCTCACCTGTTAGGTTGTCGCCCATGTGAGTAACAGCCTCATTACGGCTAACTAGGTTGTTATAGAATATAAAGTCCTCATCTCTAGCGACTTTGCCATTGGCATCTAGTAGGAATGCACAAGCGTCTAAGTCGAAATCGTAGCCACCGTCATACTTATTAGTATCCCAGCCAAGACCAACTATAGCCTTAACGATACCCTTATCTAAACTTACTCTTTGACCTTTTGAAAGATTTACAGCCATATAAAAAACCTCCTAAATTTTTAAATATAAAGAATATAATAAATAATTATCTATAGTGTTTTGCCACACTAGAAATGCTTACATCATAGAGTCCCTCGCCTATAGCGTTAAACTTCCACTCGCCGTTGTGACGGTAGAGTTCACCGAAAACCATAGCGGTTTTATCTTGATAAGAAACATCGTTAGATAGACTAAACTTGCAAAGTTCCTTGTTGCCATTAGAGGTATCTACTATTCTAATGAAAGCGTTTTCAATCATACCAAAGTTTTGGTGTCTTTCGTCAGCCTTGTAGATGTTTACTATAAAGACTACTTTTTGGTACTTTGATGGCAAGTTTACTAAATCCACTAATATTTGCTCATCGTCGCCATCACCTGCACCAGTGAGGTTATCACCTTGATGTATTACTGCACCGCTATCGTGGGATAGCTTACCAAAGTATACTATATCCAAATTGCTTTTGCACTTGCCATTTTCGTCTAATAGTATAGCTGAGGCATCGCAATCTATGTTACTCTGTTTAGGCTTTTTGGAGAACAACGAAAACTTGACGTTCTGTTTTTTAGCCTCATCCCAGCCCAAACCTACCATTACGCTTTTTAAACCGTTGCTTTCTTTAGTTAGAGATATTTTCTGCCCTTTTTGTAGATTTATCATAACATATACTACCCTTTCTAATATTTTTAAAACTCACCCGATAGTTACCTACACCGTTCCCTACATAAAGCGTTTAGCCATCTGTGTGATACCGCCATCGGTAGTAGGTTCACCTATAGCACTAAACTTCCACTCGCCATTGTAACGGTATAGTTCACCAAAAATCATAGCGGTTTTGTTGGTGTAGTTAGCATCATCGGATAGGTTGTACTTACAAAGTTCCTTGTTAGTGTCGGCATCGACTATGCGTATAAAAGCGTTCTTAATTAAGCCAAAGTGTTGGTGTCTTTCAAAAGCTTGATATATAGTAACCACAAAGACTATTCTTTGGTAGTTTGATGGCACATCCATTAAAGATACTTTAATCTGTTCGTCATCGCCCTCACCTGCACCAGTAAGGTTATCGCCTTGATGAACTATGCTACCACTAGTATGTTGCAAGTTGTTGTAGTATACTATATCCTTGCTATCAACGCACTTGCCGTTGCTAGATATTAGTATTGCTGATGCGTCACAGTCAATATCTTGTGGAGCGTTTCCTAGTAGTGATGCTAAAAAGCCAGTAGACTTTTTCTCAACCTCGTCCCAACCTAAGCCAACAATAACCCTTTTTAAAGATGCATTGCCCTTAGTTAAATCAACTTTTTGTCCTTTTTGTAGATTAACAGCCATCTAAAAACCTCCTAAAATTCTATAAGTTTTCATGAAATTTCACTAAAATTTGTGTGATATTAGTTATAGTATATAACACAAATTCCAACTTGTCAATACTGAAAAAGACAATTTTTATTAAAAATATCCTAAATGTACTCAAAATCTCTCATGGATATAACTTTGTCATCTGCGACTATTAGGTGGTCTACCAAAGTTATACTAGTCATTTTTAGTACTTCTTCTAAGTTTTGTGTAGACCAAATATCAAAATTAGATGGCTTGATATTGCCATTAGGGTGGTTGTGCATTATTATCAAGTGTGAGGAGTTGTACTTTTCAGCCTGTTCTATAATCCTCTTAGTATTGACGTTCGTTGTACAATTGTCATTTATTGTGCTAATATCCACACACTGCAAATATTTACAGTTGGAGTCTAGATATATTGCTTTTAATATTTCAGTGCTTTCACCAACGTACTGTTTAATGGCTAGTGTCTTTATATCGTCAAAAGATGTTACGCTATCCAAATAGATTTCTCTTTCGCCATCTAGATATATCTTACACAAATCGGGAATCATTTTAATAAGCACCGCAGAACTTTTTGACATACCTTTAACTTCCATAAGGAGTTCTATACTAGCACTAAACACGTTTTCTATACTGCCAAACTCTTGTATAAGCCTATGTGCTAACTCATTAGTATTCTTTCTAGGAATGGAATAGAACAGTAACATCTCTAGTATTTCATGGTCAGCAAAAGAACTAAAACCACTAGCTAAAAACTTCTGTCTAATTCTTTCCCTATGTCCATCGTGAGTGCCTTGCATAAAGTATAGTTTCCTTTCTATTGTAAA
>CAYXNU010000002.1:15697-19775 GCA_964466485.1 uncultured Ruminococcus sp. | reverse complement strand
AGCTACGGAACGGCTTTTTTAAGCCACGGAACGGCGAATCGCCGTTCCCTACAATTGAATTAATTTAAAGATATTAAATCTGCTGAACCGCCATTTTGATTAACATAATCAAAGATGTTTTTATGTGCTGTGAATACTATCACTTGAGAGTTTTTAGTATACTCTTGCATAAATTCTATTCCCTTTAAAGAGTTTTCGTTGTCGTACTGTATAAAGTTGTCATCTAGTAGTATAGGCAATGGAGCATTAAAGTCCGTATCGGATACCATCTTAGCAACACCCAACCTTAAAGATATGTAAGCTTGTTCCACTGTGCCATGGCATAGATACTTCCAACTTTCAAAGGAACTATCGTTTTGGATAGCAGTATCTAAAGTTTTGCTTATGGCTATGCTCTCGTAAGAGTCGTCTGTAAGGTTCTCAAATATAGCAGCCACATTTTGGCTCAAAGTGGAATTATACTGTTTAACTTCTTCTATGGACTGCTGTAAAACTTCTAGGGCTAAATCCAAACTATGACAGAACTTTTCTTGCTTAACGATTTTTCTTTCTATGGAGTTTATTTCGTGTTCTATCTCTGTAACGGAAGTCCTATTTCTAAACTTAGTTTTAATATCCGAACTAATATAGGATAGGTCTGCGTTTTGCATATTTAGGGAGAATTGGCAATCGTCTATTTCTGCCTTTAGCTGGGATAGTTCTGCAACGCTCATAGGTTGAGGGTTATCCTTGCCACACATTTCTATAAAGTCTTCTGTTATGTCGGTAAGCTTTTCTCTAAGTTCTTCATAGGATTGCCCATTAGTTTCAGCCTTAACTAGTTCTGTTTGGTAGTCTAGCTTTTGTTGTAAGTTCCTAATGTTTTCAACTTCCACATTTAGATAGTTCACAACTTTGCTAACGTCTGTTAAATTTTTGCAAGGTTTAAAGGCACTAACGTATCTAATAATATCCTCTTGAGCGGTATAGAAACGTTCTTCGGCATCGGATATGTTTTCTAATAGAGTATCTAGTTCATTCTGTTTTTTGTTTACCTTAGCTTGTTCTGTAGCGAATACCGCTTGAGTTTCGTCCCTTTGGGCGTTCCAGTATTCTAGATTTTTTTCTAAAGTCTTAATCTGTCCTTGATACTTTTCGCAGTCCCCAACGATTTGTTCTTCTTTAAGCTTTAGAATATTCAACTGCTTTTGAGCCTCACGCTGTTTTTTATTTAAGCTGTACTGTTCTATTTCTATATCGTGGCGAACGTTTTGGATATTTTCATTAGCTTTGGATATAGCTATGGTGTCCACACGTTCGTACTTAGCGGAACTTTTACTACTAGTATTGTGCTTATCAAAAAAAGTAACAATACCTATGATAATACCCATACCTATTACTAATACGCACCATGTATTTACAGTAAAGGTTAAAAGAATACCTAATACACATATTATCACGCCTATGGATATAAACGAACTACTAGAAACTGGATTAGTATAGACTATAGGTTGTCTAGCATCTTCTAGCATTTTTTGAGCCATATCTAAACGCTGTTGGTCTAAATCTTTTTTAGTCTTGACTTGCTCATCTATGACACGCACATTAACGTCCGCCTCTTTAATGCTTTCCGAAAGTGATTCTAACTCTTTCTTGTTGTCGTTGATAGCTTTGTTAAGGTTGTCTATATGACCGTTGGTATACTCAATCTGTTCTACAGCCTCGTCATAAAGTCTATGTTCTTCCACATGGGAATTTTTAAGACTTTCGTTCATAGCATCCACTTCGGACTTAAGCTTGTATACGTTGCTTTGGTATTGGTTTTTAAGTTCTCCCACTTGTTGGATATTGTTCAACTTTTGCTGAACGCTTTGCATAAATGCATCGTCAACGGTTACCTTGTCGTTAGATAGAGCTTTCTTTCTAGTAGAGATTTCATTTTCAAGTTCTCTTAGAGAATCCATCTTAGCGACGGTACTCTTTAGGGTATTAACTTCCGTCATAGTCTGCTGAATGGTTAAAGTTTTGCGTAGTTCCTCATAGCGGTCTACTACTTCGTCCCTGTTGTACTGTACTGCCTCGTACTCAATCTGCATTTGAATCTTTTGGCTTTCCTCTGCTTGAGCGTTCGCTATATCCTCGTGTAGTGATAGCAATGTAGCCTTATTCTTATCTAGAATGCCTATCTTACCGCTTTTGGATAGGTAAGCCTCTTTAGCGTCTAGTAGGTTGTTTTTTACAGTGTCAGCGGATACGTTCTCATCGTAGGAGGATATTAAGTTTAAAAGTTTCTGTGTAGATTTTTCGTCAGTGGAGTTTGCATTAACGTCATCTATAAAGGTAGCCTTTTCAAAAGTTTCCTTGCTGACGTTAAAGATATACTGTCCTACATTTTCGCCAGTTACATCTATGGTAGTACCCTCTGTGACGTTGTATAGTTTTACTATATCGCTAGTGTTGGAATCGTTAAAAGTTCTTTCTAGGGTGTACTGTGTATCGTCAATAGTAAAGTTCATACTACCGCCCATATCGCAATCGAAAGCGTCATCTGGACGATATCTAAGTCTTTCGTTGGTAAGCTTATCGGGGTTTTCTTTAATGGACTTTGCACCATAGAACATCATTCTAATAAACGCTACTATGGTAGATTTGCCATTCTCTATATCTCCATATATTATATTTAAGTGTTGGTTAAGGTTCATGGAAAAGTGTTTTAAGTTACCAAAAGACTCTATGTTTATGCTATTAATTATCAATGTATATTCCTCCCTTATCGAAAGCGTTTAAGCCGATGTATAGAGCATTCTTAAGATTTTCTTTTTCAAAAGAATCGTTACACTTTTCTATTCTATCAAGCATATTTTTAGTGAATATTCCTTTTAAAGACAACTCTTTTGAGAGCGTGTCAAAATCTATATTAGGGCGGGAAACGTCGGTTACTTCTACATAGAATATGGTTTCACTTAGTTTAAACTCCACAGTGGGACAGTTAGGTTTGTAGTCCTCTGTAGTTAAACCCGTTAGAGATATTCTGTAAAGGTTTTCTGTATAGTTTTCGCCGAACTTATTTTTTAAAGTTTCATGCACGGTAGACGTTACCAACTCATTAGAGTAGCACCCAGTAATATCCACGCTAGTTTCAATTAGTATCCTTTTGGAAAGTGGTAAAAATTCTAGGTTGCAACTACCCTTAGATATAGTACCAAAGTATACACCTTTTTGTCCTTGCTCATCAAAGCCGTGACCCTCTGGGCAACCTGAATATGCATAGTAAGTATCTTTCACCTTTTGAATAGGTGTAGTCTTGTGGTTGTGACCTAGTGCAACATAGTCCATCTTAGAGTTGCCTATCTGCTCGATAGTTATAGGGTTATATCGGCTGACTTGATTTTCACTAGTGATTAAATCTCCATGCATAACTAATATATTAGTGTAGCTATCTAAAGGTACTCGAAAGTCCTCATCATCTAGCATAGAAGTATCTATGTAAGTTCTGTCGAAAGATGCCCCCCATAGACGAAGTTTCATATTTGGAAATTCAACATACTGCAACTCCTTACCGAATATAAAAACATTCTCCGACCAATCGTTATCCGACAAAGGACTATCCGCACTTAAGTAGTCATGATTACCCGCACATATTGCAACTATAGTATTAGGGATATCCGCAAGGAAACGCTTTGCTGAGTTTATAATAGATAGTTCAACACCATGGTTTTCAAATAAATCCCCCGAAATTATTAACAAATCTACAGACTTTTCTTTGCATAGTTCTGTAACATTTTTAAAGGTGTTCATAATTTCAGAACGCCTCTTTTTTGTATCATTGTTTTTTAAAAATGGTATCTTAGCCCCGATATGTATATCACTACAATGTACTACTGTAATGCCCAAATCGGAGTTAGGTTTTGCTTTTAAAAGGTTGCTATTTTTATGGTAGTATATATTATTTATGTCCATAATGCTTTTAAATCCTTTCACTTTTAAATATCGTAACTAGATAGATTGCGACATATGTATATAAGCCATATCTATGCTACTATATAATCGAATCAATATTAATTATAGTATATCGTATATTCTTTTCCTTGTCAATAGT
>CAYXNU010000002.1:0-15597 GCA_964466485.1 uncultured Ruminococcus sp. | reverse complement strand
TAATCGAATCAATATTAATTATAGTATATCGTATATTCTTTTCCTTGTCAATAGTGAGGATTACTATTTTTTGCGAAAAAGTTGACTTATTACCTACTTTGATATATAATTATTTTAACATACGTTCGGTATTACATCGAACTAAAATATAATCTATATCATATTAAAAAAGGAGTAATTTATATGGCGAACTTTTCAAGAAGATTACCCGTTTACCTACTAATAGATACCTCTGGCTCTATGTACGGTGAACCTATAGAAGCCGTTAGGCAAGGCATAAAGGCTCTACTAATGGAACTAAAAACAGACCCTCAAGCTTTAGAAACAGCATACCTATCAGTTATAACTTTTAGCAGTACAGCAGTACAACACTGCCCACTAACAGAACTAATATCCTTTAAAGAACCACAGCTAGACGCAGGTGGACTAACATCTTTAGGGGCAGGGCTTGAACTACTATCACAGTGCATAGAAAACGAAGTCGTTAAAAACTCCCCTACTGTAAAAGGAGATTGGCGACCTTTGGTATTTATTCTAACAGACGGTGTCCCTACAGATACATGGGAAGAACAAGCTAGAAGATTGAAATCCGACAAACCCGCAAACATCATAGCTTGTGCCGCTGGTGCTAACGCTAGTACAGACGTTCTAAAGAAGATTACAGAAAATGTAATACTACTAAACAACCTATCTGCTGGGGATTTATCACAGTTTTTCCAGTGGGTATCCGACTCCATTAAACTATCTTCCAACTCCCTAGATGCTAAACCCGACCAACCTATAGACCTACCTGCCCCACCACCTGCATTTACTATAATTCCATAAGGGAGGGTTTATATCTATGAACAACGACTTTAACCCCCTAAAAGACCTCTTTCCAAACTTCGACCCCGACAAGTTTCAAGACGATACTGTAAAGTTTTTTTCTAGTGTGGCTAGAGAAAACGAAAGAAATATCAACGCTATTAAAGAGTGCTTACAGGATGTAATATCTAGTGAAAATACTACCCCTAAAGATGATACCCCTCCCGATAGCGAAAACCAAAACTATCAATGCCCATTCCCAGAACGTAAAAGTACCCTCACTGAAGATGATATCTGTAGCTACCCTAAAGATAAAAACATCACAGAAGATGACGTTATAGACGTTGAATACACCCCTTGCACCGACGACGAACCCCCCACAGAAAACACCGCCCCCAACGGCTTTGACCCATTCTCTAAGCCCGATACAGAAGATTATAATTCTAATTCTACTACTAGTACTAAGGAGGTTGAAACTATGTCTAACAGTACAGATGACGAAAAGTCTAAGCCTATGGCTACCCCTATAGACCCCTTTGCTCCACCTAGCAAAGAACCTACTAAGCCACTCTCCGACAGAGAAGTAATAGACAAAACATCCTCTATGTGGAAGTACAACCCTATTAGTAGCAAGTTGGAAATCTACCCCGAATGTATGACACAAGTGGAAAGTACATCCTATGCAGAAGTGTTAGCCTCTAGAGTAAGAGGTAAAAAACACAAACACAATGCCACCAACTGCGACGACTACTTTGAATTTTCCTTTGTGGGAAACTGCTGTGTTGTAGCCGTTTCCGATGGTGCAGGTTCTAAGGAATATTCAAGGGTGGGTGCTAAAGAGGTTACTACTTCCTATGTGCATTCCATGAAAGAGGCTCTATCTACACTACTAAAAGATTCTACTTTCTTAGAGGGCTTAAGCTACCCCATAACTGACGCACTATTTAGCAAATCCTGTAGCAAGTTGGCTTTTGAGTTGCAAAACGCTGTAAAGTCGGCATATAGTGCTTTAGTTAGCAAGTTCGATGATATATCTAAAAAGGATGAGTACTCCGCACCACTAGGCAGAGATGTAACTATTAATGACCTATCTTGTACGCTACTAAGCGGTGTGATAATCCCTATAGATACCCCTAACGGTCTTGAAACCTTTGTAGTAACCCTACAGATAGGTGACGGCTTAATATGTTCTATAGACGATACCAAACCCTTTGACAGTTGTGTGAAAATCCTCGGTGTATCCGATAGCGGTAACTTTAGCGGTGAAACTGAATTTATCACGGCTAGTGGCATGATGGAACAGTCTAACCTAATGCGTAGAATTAAGGTTATGAAATGCAAATCTTCTGCTGTAGTGTTCGCTACCGATGGTGTATCCGATGACTACTTCCCTAACGAAAGCAAGGCTTGTAACCTCTACAACGATTTGGTACTAAACGGTGTAATACCTATCGTCACCACTGACGATTCTACTATAAAGATAGTACCACCCATTAGAGAACAGAAGACTATAGAAGAAACTCCTAAAGACGTTTGCGTTGCCTACAGCGAAGATATTCAAGAGTTCTTTGGCATATCCGACGAAACCCTCTGGAATGATAAATCTTTTGTAAATAATGCCATATCCGTGTACAGCCAGTGTTTCGGAAAAGACAAGGGCGAAAACTTACAACGTTGGCTAGACAACTACACAAAACGTGGCTCTTTCGACGACAGAACACTCTTTATATATATACCCCGTAAATAACTTAAACAACGCAAATTCGATAGATTAAAAAGGCGTTCCGTACGCACAAAAGAGGTGGTTGAAAACTTATGAACAAGATTGACGTTGCAATATCTAACAGCAAAGGCACTCCCATAGAGTTTATCGTTACGGATAACCCCCCTAAGGGTTGCATGAAGTATACTTACTTCACCCCTGATAAGTCTAAAGTAGTACAGTTCTTCCTAGATACCTCTCAGATAGACAACAACAAAATAGCTGAACGTCTAGACAAGATTATCAATAGGTATAACCCTACCGTCCCTGAAAGTTTGGGCGGTGCTAAGGGTAACTCCCAAAAGACCGCTGACTACTTTAAAAAACGTTTCTGTTGGCCTTTGGATACTGTATATCACAAAAAGTTTGGCTTTGGAATAGTATCCCCTGCCTACCCCGATAACTTCTTCTTTGATGACAACTCCTCACAAGTGGAGGGCATGAACCTTAAAGGCAAAGACAAAAATAGCAAGTGGTTTACTGGAAAGTCTAGAAAGTTTCTAAACCCCTCCGAACTGGGCGACTTTCGTTCTATGCTACAGATATGCATACTGCTATCTAGGAGCATTAGAAGATTACATCAAGCGGGTTTGGCACATTCCGACCTATCTTGTAAGAATATCCTTATAGACCCCAAAACCGCTACTTGCGTAGTAATAGATGTTGACTCCTTAGTAATACCCAACGTGTACCCCCCTGAAGTTATGGGTACTAGAGGATACATCGCACCTGAAGTTTTAGAAACTTCTATACTACCCGATGAACAGAGAATACTCCCCTCTATATACACGGACTTGCACTCTTTGGCAGTACTAATATACGAGTACCTCATGTGCAGACACCCCCTAACTGACGGCCCTAAAATATATGACTGCAACTCCGCAGAAAACGACGACTTCTTAGCTTTGGGTGCTAAGGCTACTTTTATTGAAAATCCTACAGATACTTCCAACCGCCCTAGCGATTTAGGGTATACCATTTCCGATATGGGCAAGGATTTAGAGTCACTATTCTTGAGGGCTTTCGTGGAGGGTCTACACAACCCAAACTTAAGACCTACCGCCCTTGAATGGGAAAAAGGTTTAGCTAAGTCGTGGGATAGTCTACACTCTTGCAAAAACCCTAACTGCACTAAAAGTTGGTTTATCCTAAAAGATGTACATAACCCCGTGTGTCCGTTCTGCCACCATAGGGTAAGAGAGAATATTATTAGGGTTAGCTTTTTGGCTGAAAAACAGACCGACAAGGGCAACTGGATACCTATATCTACAGTTATTGCCGAGGATTGCACCCCACTAATGCTATGGCATATGGTTAGCAAAGTCTTTCCTGACGAACGTGCCGACAGAACTATTATGGCATACGTTAGACACTACCGCAACCAATGGCTACTAATTAACAACGCTTGTGAGGGTATGTACTCCCATAATGGTAGTATCATTCCTAAAGACTACGCTGTGAACATTACACATGGTATGAACATCCGCTTAAAGCCCTATGGGGTTGTTATGCACTTTGAAGTTATATAGTATAATATTATATTTTTTATTCACGGAACGGCAAATCGTCGTTCCGTACAACTTTTTAAAAATATTTGCTATTTTAATGTTATTTTAACTTTTATTAGTTATAATATATCTATTAAGGTGTTTACCTAAAAATACTTGAAAAATAGAAAGAAGGAAAAACTATTGAAAAAGTTTGGTCTTGATGACAAGCAAGTTGAGGAGTCTAAAGCTAAATATGGCACGAATAAACTCAGCGAACTTGAAACAGAAACTTTTTGGGACAAGCTAAAAGATAACTTTGGCGACCCTATGATTAAAATCTTAGTGGTGGCACTACTAGTAAATATAGTTATCTATGTGCTAGGTGCTGTGGGGGTTATCAATGCTGAAGTAGAATGGTATGAGCCTATAGGTATCGCTATAGCGATAGCCCTAGCTACTTTAGTTTCTACATTCTCGGAATACAGAAACGAAAATGCTTTCCAAAAGTTGCAAGAGGAAGCCTCTAAGATTACTTGTAAAATCTACCGTAACGGCGACGTAAAAGAGATTGCCATAGACGATATAGTAGTCGGTGATGCTGTAATGTTACAGTCGGGTGATAAAATTCCCGCAGATGGTATACTAATAGATGGTACTATCAAGGCAGACCAATCCGTGCTAAACGGTGAGGCTAAAGAGGCTAAAAAGATTGCTATCCCTGACGGTTGGGTGGACAAAGAAGAATCTATGGACTTCTTAAACGAATACAAAGTTTTTAGAGGTTCTGTAGTATGTTCTGGTAACGCAGTAATGCAAGTTACTACTGTAGGTGATAAGTCTGTATACGGACAGATTGCTAAGGAACTCCAACAGGATGACGAACGTGACAGCCCTTTAAAGGTTAAACTCGCAGGACTAGCTAATGGCATTAGTAAGTTTGGCTATATCGGTGGTGGAGCTATAGCAGTAGCTTCTCTAATACAAGCTGTGGTATCTGCTGGAGGTTTTGCACCATTCTTTGCACTAGGTTGGGGACACGTTGTAGCTTGTATCCTAAACGCTATAATCTTAGCAGTAATCATCATAGTAATGGCAGTACCTGAGGGTCTACCTCTTATGATAGCATTAGTATCCGCTATGAACATGGGCAAAATGCTTAAGGATAACGTCCTAGTTAGAAAAGTTAGCGGTATAGAAACCGCTGGTTCTTTAAACATACTATTCAGCGATAAGACTGGTACTATTACTAAGGGTAAACTAGAAGTAGTTACCTTTATAGATGGCTCTCTTACTGAAACTACTAAGTTGGCTGACGTAAAGGGCGAACTAGGAAAACTTACCGCTGTAGCAATCCACAACAACAGCGATGCTGTAGTATCTCATGAGGGTACTGAAGTTAAAGTAGTAGGCGGTAACGCTACTGAAAAAGCTGTACTAGGCTTTGCTGTAGATGTCAACCCTGAAGTTAAACTATCTAAAGTAGCATCTATACCTTTTAACAGTACTAATAAGTATTCTGCTACACAAGTTAAAGGCGACTACAACTACACACTAATTAAGGGTGCGCCTGAAAAGATTCTACAAAGATGTAAGTATTACCTAGACGAAAATGGCAACAAAGTAGAGTTTTCTACTGCTAAACAACTAGACGATAAGATTAACCAGTTTGCAGAAAGAGCCATTAGAATGTTAGCGTTAGCAGTATCCGAGGACGCTTTGGGAGAGGATTCTCTACCCGATAACGACAACTGGATTTTGCTAGGTGTATTAGGTATCCGTGACGAAGTTAGACCAGAATCTAAGACAGCTATTAAGAAAGTTAAAGAGGCTGGTGTACAAGTAGTCATGATTACCGGTGACAGAAAAGAAACCGCTGTAGCCATCGCAAAAGATGCTGAACTACTAACTTCCGAAAGTGAAAAAGTATTCACATCCGATGAACTACAAAAGATGTCCGATGATGAAATTAAGGCTGTACTCCCTGATATTAGGGTTATCGCTAGAGCCTTACCTACTGACAAGAGCCGTCTAGTAAGGTTGGCTCAAGAGAAAGAACTAGTAGTCGGAATGACTGGTGACGGTGTAAACGACTCCCCTGCCCTAAAGAAAGCCGATGTAGGTTTCGCTATGGGTGGCGGTACTGAAGTAGCTAAAGAGGCTTCCGATATAGTTATCCTAGATGATAACTTTAACTCCATTGAAAAGGCTATACTATACGGTAGAACTATTTTCAATAGCATTAGAAAGTTTATCATATTCCAGTTGACTATCAACGTAGCAGCCGTACTAATATCTTTCGTATGCCCACTACTAGGCATGGATACCCCTCTAACGGTAATACAAATCCTATGGGTAAACCTAGTTATGGATACTCTAGCAGCTTTGGCATTCGGTGGCGAACCTGCTATTGATAGGTACATGAAAGAAAAACCTAAGAGCCGTTCTGAATCTATAGTAAACAAGTATATGTGGAGCAGTATTATTACTGGTTCTATATGGGTATTTATACTAGGTATTGCACTACTAACTTTTGTACCTTTACAAAAAGTATTCGTAGATGGTTTCGACTTTGGCAATGCACTATTCCACATCCCAGATTTGAACTCCCCTGAGTTCCTAGAACTAGGCACAGCATACTTTGCTTATTTCATATTCTCGGCAGTGTTTAACGCTTTCAATGCCCGTACTACCGAAATGAACCTCTTTGACAACATTAAAGGTAACAAGGGCTTCTTAAAGATTTTAGGCATTATAGTAATAGTTCAATTCTTAATGACTTACCTAGGCGGTAGCGTAATGAGATGCCACGGACTAAACCTAACAGAATGGGTAGTAGTATTTATAATGGCTATATCTATAGTACCTGTGGACTTAATTAGAAAAGCTATAGTTACTAAAAAAGCTGAATAGCTATCTAATAGAATATATCTAAGGAACGGTAATTTGCCGTTCCTTTTTTTATATGCAACCTACATACACGGAACGGCGTTCCGTCGTTGCCTGTAAAAAATAATTCTCTTATAAAATTGACATTGCTACTAATGTGTGATATAATCTAAAGTGTTAAAAAGATAAGATTAATCATACGTTGGTTAGATGGGTTTATACCTAAAAAACCACACCAATTCTATTAAAAGGAGCTTGTAATCATATGAAAGCTGTTATTACTGTAGTAGGCAAGGATAAAGTAGGTATTTTAAGTAGTGTAAGCACTGCTTGTAGTGAGGAAAAAGCAAACATCATCGAGGTTACACAATCTGTACTAGAAGATATGTTTTGCATGATTATGTTAGTAGATATCTGCTCTGCTGAGTTCGATAAGCTATCTAACAGACTAAAAGAGGTTGAAGAAAAGTTGAACCTAAAGGTTCACGTTATGCATGAAGATATCTTTAACTCTATGCACAGAATATAGGAGGTTTCTAAGATGATTAATACTAATGATATATTAGAAACCATTACCATGATACAAGACGAATGTCTTGATATTCGTACTATTACTATGGGTATCTCACTTTTGGACTGTTGCGATAGCGATATAGACAAGGCTTGTGAAAAAGTATACAACAAGATTACTACTAAGGCTAAAGACCTTGTAGCTGTCGGTGAAAAGATTGAAAAGATGTACGGTATACCTATCATCCACAAGAGAATATCTGTTACACCTATAGCTATGATTTGTGCTTGTTGTACAGAAAAGAACCCTGTTAAGTTTGCATTAACACTTCAAAAGTGTGCCGACGCTTGTGGAGTAAACTTCATAGGTGGATACTCTGCACTAGTACACAAGGGCTTTTCTGCCGGTGACTTAGAACTTATAAACTCCATCCCTGAGGCTCTAGCAAAGACTAGCAACCTATGTTCCTCTGTAAATGTAGGCTCAAGTCGTTCGGGTATCAATATGGATGCTGTAAAGCTTATGGGTCAAGTAGTAAAGAAGTCCGCAGAACTTACCAAAGATGATAACTGTTTAGGCCCTGCAAAGTTGGTAGTATTCTGCAACGCCCCAGAAGATAACCCATTTATGGCGGGTGCTTTCCATGGTGTAGGCGAACCCGACTGCGTAATTAACGTTGGTGTTTCTGGTCCGGGAGTAGTACGTTCTGCGGTATCTAAGTACCCAAACGCTTCTATAGATGAGATTGCAGACGTTATTAAGAAGACTGCTTTTAAAGTAACTCGTATGGGACAGCTAGTAGGTGCTAAGGCATCCGAAATGCTAGGAGTTCCATTTGGTATAGTAGACTTATCTTTAGCACCTACCCCAGCTGTAGGCGATAGCGTAGCACACATCCTAGAAGAAATAGGTCTTGAACAGTGCGGAACTCACGGAACTACCGCAACTTTGGCACTACTAAACGATGCCGTTAAAAAGGGCGGTGTTATGGCATCTTCACACGTTGGAGGACTTTCGGGTGCATTTATTCCAGTATCCGAGGACGCTGGTATGATAGACGCTGCTGTTGCTGGTACACTATCCCTAGAAAAGCTTGAGGCTATGACTGCTGTATGTTCTGTAGGTCTAGATATGATAGTAGTTCCGGGGGATATTACTGCTGAAACTATATCAGCTATCATTGCAGATGAGGCTTGTATCGGTATGGTAAACAACAAGACTACAGCCGTTAGACTTATCCCAGCTATAGGCAAAAACGTAGGCGACACCCTTGAATTTGGTGGCTTGTTGGGTAGCGGACCAGTTATGAAAATTAACGAAAAATCCCCTGCTAAGTTTATAAATCGTGGTGGTAGAATCCCTGCACCTATGCACTCTATCAAGAACTAAATACATTATGGGCAACGTTGTGTTGCCCTATAATTAACGCTGAATATATACACGGAACGTCCACGGGGCGTTCCCTACAAAAAAATATCTAGTAGAGATAGCGTTATATTAACGCATAATATACAAGAAGAAGGAGGCTTTCCATACAATGGATAAGTACATCAATAGAATAAAGAACACACTATCGTATACTATGGTAGTACCTAAACGACCTAGCCAAATTAAAGATATGGATGCTGTTGCTAAGTCCTTAGAACAACGTTGCCCTAAGTATAATCTTGAATTTGTATCTTTAGGAGAAAATGAAAATCTAAAGTGCAGAATGGCTACAGTAAAGTATCTAAATAGAGAGTTTAAGATAAACTTCTTTAAAGAAGCTACTGGCAAGGCTAATAGAGAACATTTACAAGTATATCACAAATTGTCTTATGCTGAAAAGGAAACCCTCGAAAATAATATCATTGAGGGTATTACCGTAGCTATGGACTTCTCTCAAGCAAACTTTCACCCAGTAGTAGGATTGCACATTCAAATTAAGTTTATGTGTTGCCTACTAGATGATATATCTTTTTGTATAGATTTTAATGCCGAAAGAATACTATCAGGGGTTTGGTGCGATATTCAAGCTAAGAGCAACACTCCACCATCTTTGAAGTATCTATATACCGTTCAGGGTGTAGGCTCGGATACCGACGACGGAAAAGTTTGGCTACATACTCACGGCTTAAACCGTTGCGGTTTTATAGAGTTTGAAATTATGGACAGCACCATAGAACAGGCTAACGACCATGCTATCATACTAGGCAACTTCGCTGACTGGGTAATATCTAACCCTAAACCTATACAAGAACGTACACCTATCATCATAGGAAAAGATATCCACGAAGATAACATAGTGCTAACGTGGGTCAACTGGATGGAAGCTAACAAACAGTACGATAAGATGTTAATAGGTGGCAAAAACTATCGTGACTTAGACCACAGCGGTGCTATAGGTACTGTATACGCTCTAGAAAGTGCCGAAAGCAACAAGTTAATACCTCTATCCGAAGTGGACACTTCTGAGTACAAAAACATCCTTATGACGCTACCAGAGTCCGAAAGCGTAAGAACTTCTACTATGGCTAAGGAAAGAGTAAACTTCCTTAGAAACTGGTCGGCTCTATCTAGTGCTAAAGCAAAGGTTAAGATAGCTTTTCAAATCCCTGAAGATGTCGCTAAAAAGTGCGGTGCAACCTTTGAACACCTATGGTGCGACCTCCACAAACTAGACAAGGAGGCAGTATACTGTGAAGTATCTCAAGCACCTAGATACGTCGATACAGTTAAAGAGGGCGACAAGATAAAAATATCTTTGGACAACTTAAGCGACTGGTATCTAGAAGTAGACAATATGCAAGTTACTCCTGATTCAGTATACCAACTAATAGAATAATGGCTACAGATTACACTATAAACTTAGGGTTGGAAAGTATCGCTCAACTATGCGAACTTTTAGGCAACCCACAAGATAACTTTAAATCTATACACATTGCGGGTACTAATGGCAAAGGCTCTGTAGGTGCATATATTGAAAGTATACTAATGGAAAGCGGTTACACTGTGGGAAGATATACGTCACCTGCTATAGAAAACATTCTAGAAACTATTACCGTAAATAGAGTGCCTATATCCGCTAAAGACTACCAAACTTACAGCGATAAGGTTACATCTACCGCTAAGCTTTTAAAGGGCGTTAGAGAGCCATCGCTGTTTGAGATAGAAACCGCTATAGCCTTTGAATACCTATCCACAAGGTGCGACATTGCACTAATAGAAGTAGGCATGGGCGGTCGCTTAGATGCTACCAACGTGCTACACAACAAGGCTCTATCTGTGATTACTTCTATCAGTTTAGACCACACACAATACCTAGGCGATACCCTCGAAAAGATAGCCTTTGAAAAGTGCGGTATTATACAAGAGGGTGTGCCTACCGTTACCATAGCACAAAACAGTGAGGTTATGCATACTATTAGAAGTATCTGTAAAGATAGGAACTCTACGTTAAATATTGCCAACGCTAAGGATGTACAAAACGTGGAACTCTCTACAGACTACACCCTACACTTTGACTACCTAGGCTACACCTCTTTAAACTCCCACATGATAGGAGATTTCCAAACAGATAACGCTATACTATCTATAGTGGCTTGTGAAACTTTGGGTATACCTACAAACTACATAGCTACTGGAATATCTAAGGCTATGTGGAAGTACCGCTTTGAAATAGTACAACGCAACCCCTTAATAATATTAGACGGTTGCCACAATGCAGACGCTTCTAAGCGTTTAAGAAACTCTATAGATACTTACTTTAAAGGAAAGTCTATAGCATACATCATGGGAATATTTAAAGACAAAGATTACACTTCCATAGTGCAAAACCTTTGCGATAGGGCTAGTATAGTATATACCATTTCCACAGATGGAAAACGTTCACTAAGTGCAAAGGCTTTAGCTGATGTAGTTGCACAGTACAACTCAAACGTTATCCCTTGCGATAGCATTAGTAAGGCTATAGCTTTAAACAAGCAGTCCCCTTGTGATGTTACTATAGTGTTGGGTTCGCTATCTACCCTAGGTGAAATAAGAAAAAACATAGTAGGCAACGACGATTAGCCGTTCCCTACAAAAGTATTTATCAAACTCAAGTTAATTATTTATAAACACTTATTATGGAGGTTTATTAAAACTATGATAGACTGTCATACTCATACCACAAACTCCCCTGACGCTGAAAGTTCACCCTTAGATATGGTGCAACAAGCCATTAACCTAGGTTTGGACGTTTTAGCCATTACAGACCACTGCGAAGTTAATATGTGGTATCCTAAAGAACACTACCCCAACCCCTTTGACTATGACGACTACAACTACAAACAGTGCTTTGAAAACTCCCTAGCTGACAGCACCAACCTTAAAGCCCAGTTTGAGGATAAGATTAAAGTGCTTTGCGGTGTGGAACTGGGTCAAGCTTGTATGAACTACAACTTAGCTGAAAACATCCTTTCGGATAGCCGTTTGGACTTCGTAATAGGCTCTGTACACCAAATAGACGGTTTCCCTGACTTTTTCATTATAGACTACGCTAACACCAACTTAGATACCCTACTACAAGGATACTTCTTGACTGTACTAAAGCTTTGCAAGTGGGGCAAGTTTGATATATTAGGGCATTTGACTTACCCCCTAAGGTACATCTATGAAAAAGGCTTTTCCGTGGATATGAAACAGTTTGAGCCTACTATTAGGGAAATCTTTAAAACCGTAATAGCCAAAAACATCGGCATAGAAGTGAACTCCTCAGGGCTAAGGCAAAAGTGTGGATTCTCTTTCCCTACCGCTGAATATGTACAAATGTACAGGGATTTAGGCGGTACTATAATATCCGTTGGCAGTGATGCTCATGCTACTAACCAACTAGGTTGCAACATCCAACAGTGCATAGATATGATAAAATCTTGTGGGTTTGAATATTTGACTTACTTTGAAAATAGAAAACCTATACAATATAACATTTAAATTTAGGAGGTAATTTTATGGATACTATTCTAAAGCTTTTAAAACACAACGCTAGGCTTTCCGCTGACGAACTAGCTAGTATGACAGGCTTATCCGTTTTAGAAGTTGAACAGAAGATTAAGAGTTATGAAAAGAAGGGTATCATTATGGGATATAGTGCTATACTAAACGATGAGCTAATCCCTGAAGATGATACAGTATCTGCCTATGTAGAAGTTAAGATAACTCCCGAAAAAAACTCTGGCTATGACGCTATTGCTAAAACCATTGCAGAGTATGAAGAAGTAGAAAGCGTAACTCTAATGTCAGGCTCTTACGATTTAGCAGTAACTATAAGTGGTAGCAACGTTAGAACTATATCTCTATTTATTTCGCAAAGGCTATCCGTTATAGAGGGGGTACTATCTACAGCTACACACTTTATACTAAAACGCTACAAAGATAAAGGCATTTGCTTAGACCAAGATAACACAGATGAGAGGGGCTTTGTATCTCCATGATAGACTACGAAAAGATTTTAACTAAAAAAGTTCAAACGATAAAACCATCGGGTATTAGAAGATTTTTCGACCTCGCTGAAACTATGGATAATGTTATCAGTTTGGGTGTAGGTGAACCCGATTTCGATACACCATGGAGTATACGTCAAGAGGCTATAAACAGCCTTAAAAAAGGCAAAACTTTCTACACTTCCAATTCGGGCTTGATATCCCTTAGGAGGGCTATATCTGATAACATTCAAAGAAAGCACGGTGTGGAGTACTGCCCCGACAATGAAGTCATAGTGACCGTTGGCGGTTCTGAGGCTATAGACATAGCTATCCGTGCTATGGTTGACGTTGGCGACGAAGTACTAATAGTAGAGCCTTGCTTTGTATGTTATGCTCCACTAGTGCAAATGTGCGGTGGTATCCCTGTGACTATTGAAACTAAAGTAGAAGATAACTTTAAGTTGAAAGCTACAGCACTAAAAGAAAAGATTACTGACAAGACTAAACTACTAATACTACCTTTTCCAAATAACCCCACTGGTGCTATCATGACTAGAGATGACTTAGCCGAAATAGTAGAAGTCCTAAAAGATACCAACATAGTAATACTCAGCGATGAGATATACAGCGAACTAACCTATGGCAGAAAACATTGCTCCATTATAGAGTTTGACGGTATGAAAGAAAGAACTGTATACATCAATGGATTTTCTAAGGCTTTCGCTATGACTGGTTGGCGTTTGGGATACCTCTGTGCGCCTAAGGAACTTACTAAACAGATGCTTAAACTACACCAGTACGGCATAATGTGTTCCCCTACTATTAGCCAGTATTCAGCAGTGGAAGCTTTAACACACTGTGAAGATGACGTTATCAAAATGCGTGACGAGTACAACATTCGCCGTAGGTTGGTAGTAGATGGCTTTAACAAGATGGGTCTAACTTGCTTTAACCCTGAGGGTGCATTCTATGTGTTCCCATGTATTAAAAGCACTGGGCTATCTAGTGAGGATTTCTGTGAAAAGTTGCTTTATGATAAGGGTGTAGCTGTAGTTCCGGGGGACGCTTTTGGTAAGTGCGGTAACGGATTTATTAGGGTTTCGTATGCGTACTCTTTAAAGCACTTGCAAGAGGCTCTAAAACGTATACAAGAGTTTTTAGAAGAACTCCACGAGGACAGTAACCATGATTAATCAGCTACTAGATTTAAAAGCCTCTGCTAAGGTAAATCTCACTTTGGACGTTGTAGGTAAACGTGCAGATGGCTATCACGAACTAGAAAGTATATTCTATGAAGTGCCTATCTATGACACGATAGCTATATCCATAACCGATACCCCTACCATAGACGTACAATGCATTACTAGGTCACCTAGAGAGAATATTCCTAGTGGAAAAGATAACATAGTATACACAACCGCTGAAAAGTTCCTAAAGGCTATAGGCGATACTACTCATGGGGTAAGCGTGGGAATACTTAAAAGCATACCCTCACAGGCGGGGCTAGGCGGTGGAAGTTCTAACTCTGCGTGTGTGCTAAAGGCTCTCAATAAGATGTTTAACTCTCCACTAAGCCTTAACGAACTAATTAGGCTAGGGGCTACTATCGGGGCGGATGTGCCATTCTTTATAGTGGGCGGTACTGCCTATGCTACCGGTATAGGTGACGTATTAACACCACTAAAACCCCTACCTAAACTAAACATGGTTATCGCTAAGGGCTTTGAGGGAGTATCTACACCACAGGCTTACAAGTACATAGATGACTTGCAAAACCTAAAACACCTAGACAACGTTTCCGCTATGGAATGCATAGTTAAGCAAGATATCGTTGGGCTATGCAAGTACTGTGGCAACGTCTTTGAACAGACACCCCTACCAAACGAAATACTCGCCATAAAGAATGCTATGCTCTCACACAAGGCACTATGCTCTGTTATGACGGGTAGCGGTTCTGCTGTGTTTGGAATCTTTGCAACACCTACCCTCGCTAGAGAATGCTTTAACGCCCTAAACGTACCTACTAAGTTCTTAGTGTAGCTTGTACCGATAAAATACGGAACGGCGATTTGCCGTTCCATACATCACAATAGAAAGGATTTTTATAGTGGAACGTGTTAATAAGATACTATCTAGTGCAGACTTTAAAAGCTGTATTAAAGGCATAGAAAACTTTGAAAGCGATAGAATATTCTGCAAACATGGTTTAAACCACCTCTTAGATACCGCTAGAATTGCTTATATTCTAAACCTAGAACACGGCTTAAACATCCCTAAGGGGCTTATATATGCTACCGCACTACTACACGATATCGGGCGTTATGATGAGTACTACAACGGCATACCTCACGATAAGGCACACGATAGAATTATAAATATCCTACAACTTTGCGAATACTCCACAGAGGAAATATCCCTAATAGTAAACGCTATTACACTACACAGAAAAGCCCCCAACAAGCTTGAAACTTTAGGGGATATCATCAGCAGAGCCGACAAGCTTAGCCGTGACTGCTTTAACTGCAACGCTATACAAGAATGTTACTGGTTGGACGATAAGAAAAACCTTAAACTATTTTTGTAAACTCTAACTTTTGAAAGGATACTAAACTATATGATTATAGGCAATAAAAACTTTGACGAACACAATACTTACATCATGGGAATACTTAACGTTACCCCCGACAGCTTTTCCGATGG
>CAYXNU010000001.1:0-33892 GCA_964466485.1 uncultured Ruminococcus sp. | reverse complement strand
TAACTTGTATAGTGCTATCACTATTTAAAGATGATACCCCTTGAACGTATAGTATCTTATTTTCAAAATAGCTTTCGTCGTAAGTATCAGGTAGAGAAAAGCCATATTCACTTTCAAAAGCTAGTATATCTTCATAGGATTTTATTAGTTGAGAATTATCGCCGTAGGAGTAGTTGCCAGTAATTACTTCAGCTTTAGGAGCGAAGTTTTTATAGTAGTGGTCGGTGCTTGTTACCTCGAAAGTTTCGCCATTGTAACAAGCCTTTGGAATTTCCGCAAGGAATATGTCAATATGCAAATCGCAAGTTGCAGTGCCGTTCTTTTCCATGTATGTGCCTATGTCCATAGTGATTACACCACCTTGACAAGTAACGCTATCTACACTTGATGAGTAACTACCACTAGCACGTCGTGATAGGGCTATACATAGCACATTATCTTCAAAGTAATCTTTACCATAAGTATCACTTAATAGTGGGGTGGAAATAGGTTGTTCTTCAAAGATAGGTCTGTTGCTTTCAAGTTCGACTAGTTCGTCATAGGATGTTACTATATAGTAGTTATTATCGTTTTTGGAGTAGTCGTAATTACCATAACTGAATATAGCGTTAATAGAATAAGTAAACTCACTAGTTGTGGTAGAACTTACATCCAATAGGGATTTTTTACATACTAGCAAATCAAGATTAGTTATTTTGCCATCTTCGTTCGTGTCAAATTCTGCATGATAGTCACCATTTAGTATGGCGTTTTTCACTTGAATAACGTCTAAGATGTCGTACTGACTGTCGTTGTTTGAGTATGCATCTACAAGGAGAGCATTACTGCTAATGATTGTAAAAGTTGCAATTAAAGCAATAATTTTTTTCATATTGAATCCTCCTGTTTATTTTTATGGGTATTATATATATTACTAATTTTAACATAAAGTTTTTTATTTGTCAATAAAATTTCCAAAAAAAAACAAAAAATAAATCTTATCTTTTATGTGACTTTTTTTAGCTTTGGTTTGTATCTATATTGAAAGGAGGTTAAAGGCAATGGATAACAGACTCTTTGAAGAAAAGTACTCCACTTATAGCGATTTAGTGTTTAAACTTTCCATGACGTACCTAGGCAATCAATCCGATGCGGAAGATATAACTCAAGATGTATTTGTAAAGTTATTCACTAATGCACCACAGTTTGAAAGCCCACAGCATGAGCGTTATTGGATTATTAGGGTTACTATTAACGCTTGTAAAAACCATTTGGGTACTTTTTGGAACAGAAACACTGTAGGCATAGAAACCATTCAAGAAATGCCCTACACCGACGACAACACCAACATAGTTACCGAAAAGCTATACAATCTACAGCCTAAGTATAGAGTAGTCTTGTACCTATACTACTACGAGGGCTACTCTATAGATGAGATAGCAACAGCTTTAAAACTTAGTAGGTCGGCTATTAAGATGCGTCTAAAACGTGGTAGGGAAAAGCTTAAATTAGATTTACAGGAGGATACAGACTATGGAAAAGAAGGACTTTATTCATGCAATAGACAACTTTAAACCCAACGATAACTTACAGTATCGCATACTTAGAAAGGTAGAAGATGAAATGAAAAATCAAGAAAAAACACCACTAAAGAACACTACTCGCAAGGGCAGAAAAGTGGCAATATTCTCTGCGTGTTTGGTGGCTGTGGTAGGAGTATCCACAATGGCACTACCAGTCATGGCAGACAATACTACTATATTTGAAAGCCTAGTAGCTAAGATTCAACAACGCAACGAGGTAAACCCCACTAACGATTACGCTATAGACGTTACACAATCCGCCAACGCTGATACTACATCATACGAACACTGCATAACTCCATACATCTACAGCTACTACTGCGATGATAGTTCACTATATATAACGTACGGCATTCAAGCCAACGCTGAAGATTTAGCACAGTGCAACTGTATGTACGGTGGTATGGATATCAAGATTAATGGGGAATCTTTAGAAAATGGTGAGAAGTCTACTGACACTTTTACCGCAAGTAGTGACGAGTTAGGGCTATTCGTTGGAAAAATCAACGTGGATATTTCCAACGTTGAAAACATCGAAGGTGCTACTGTAGATATAGACTTTAGAGTTAATACAGCTTTTGACAGTATCCATCAAGACTTTAACTATGACAACCTTTACTATGAAAGTAGAACTCGTGTAGGAGATAACAAGTATCTAGACGATGTAGTATCTACAAGCTTTGAGATTACTAGCACCAACCCCCAACTAGATACCTACTCCGTAGAACAGACTCAAGGGGGAAATACTCTACACAGCGTGACGGTATCACCTGCGGGAACTACTATAGATATAGACTGTCAAGAGGGTTTCTATATTCTTCTACATGACAGCACTGGCAAAGAACTAAACTGGAATAGCGATACATCCAGTCCAAAGTATGAAACCCCTATGATAGGTGCTACTTCCATAACTGTAGGGCTTTACAACGACACTCAAGCAGATGCTGTATACTCCTTTGAAGTGCCTATAGAACGTGGCTTTAATACTGGCTTAGACGTTGCAAACGGTCAATGCTATGTAGATGTAGAACCTATATACAATCCCCCTATGGATGAGGTTAAGAGTTTAGTAAACGCTAAACTTGAAGAAGATTTCAAAGATATTCCAACAGTCGGGGAAGATACCTTTACTTACAATGATGATGACGGCTATGGTTTCAATCTAAGCATAGACGGCTACACCATAGCAGATAACTTTGACGGCTTACAAGTTAGCAATACTGCAAGTGAATATCTTGACGAAAACGGAAACATAAAGGATGGTTACAAGGCTATTATTGTGGATGCTACTATCACAAGCACTACAGACACCGAACAAGAGTTCTATAGACAGTTTAGTCTAAACTATAGTAATATGTTCCAATGCTTGAACGAACCCGTTGCTTTCGACAGCTACGAAAACTACAACAAGTCTGCATACTGCATAACTCTACAGCCTAATGAAACTCGCACTATGAAGATAGGTTTTGTAATAGATGAGAACGCTCTTGAACTTCCAGTGGTATGTATTTTGGGTGGCTACGGCGATGATACTTACACCGTGAGATTAAAGTAACGTGAATTCGATGTAATGCCATAAATAGTATTTGTCACCTAAAAATAAAAATCTAGTTGACTTTTCCTTGCAATGGTGCTATAATAGTTTTGTTGCGATATCAGTTGATGTTATAACTGGTATCATGAAAAAATATAACCCATGAAAGGATAATCGTATAATGAACGTTAAATCTTTAGCAAAAGAAATTATCAATGGCAGACGTATACAACGTGGAGAAGATTTGGAATTTTTTCTAACTGCTGACCTTAAAGAACTCTGTGAGGGTGCTGACGAAATTAGAAAAAATCTATGTGGTAACCATGTGGATTTATGTACTATCATAAATGGACGTAGCGGAAAATGTAGTGAAAACTGTAAGTTCTGTGCACAGTCTGGACACAACTGCACAGGTGTAAATGAGTATGATTTCTTAGACGTTGACACAATAATAGAAGATTGCAAAAAGAATGCAAGTCAAGGGGTACATAGATATTCCATAGTTACCGCTGGTAGAACCCTAAGCGGTAAGGATTTCGACAAGGCTATAAATGCCTATGACAGAATGAACCATGAATGCGATATAGAACTATGTGCTTCACATGGCTTACTAACTACCGAACAGTTCCAAAAGCTTTGGGATAGCGGTGTTAGAATGTACCACTCAAACATAGAAACTTCTAAGAGAAACTTCCCTAATATATGCACAACCCACACCTACGACGACAAGATAGCTTGTATAAAACGTGCTAAGAGCGTTGGTTTCCGTGTCTGTTCAGGGGGTATTATAGGCATGGGCGAAACGTGGGAAGATAGATTAGATATGGCTATAAGCCTATCCGAACTACAGGTTGACTCCATTCCTATTAACGTGTTGATGCCTATTAAGGGTACTCCACTTGAAAATCAAGCACCTATTAGCACTGACGATATTTTGAGAACTATAGCAATGTTTAGATACATCAATCCAACCGTTGACGTTAGACTTGCGGGAGGTCGTAACTCCATGGAAAACTCAGGAAAAGTAGCTTTCAATTGCGGTGCAAACGCTACCATTACAGGCGATATGCTTACTACTTCTGGCAACAATATCAAGGACGATTTGCAAATGCTAACAGAAATGGGCTTTGACATTTCAAGATAACTTAACGTTATATAGTAGAAAAACCACTCTGTATTTGGAGTGGATTTTTCTATATCTATTTTGAATTAACACTAATTGGCGTTTAATATATGCCTATTGAACTTCCTAAAGTTGTTAGGAGTTTCACCAAAAGTTTTTTTGAAAGTTGCGGTAAACTTACTTTGGTTTTCATATCCCACAGAGTACGCAATATCGGAGATTTTCATGGTTGTGTCTTTTAGCAAGTTACTAGCAACGTTCATGCGTTCTTTTTGGAGAAACTTAGAAATGCTTATGCCATATACTGCCTTGAAATATCTTTCAAGGGTGCTACTGCTAATATTAAACTCATTTGATAGGTCTTTTGTTGAATAATGCTTTTTTAAATCGCCACAGATTTTTAAACGCACTTTTTGTACTATATCTATTTTCAAACTAGGCAAGTAAGCCTGTTCGCTAGATATGAAAATATCTATATACTTTGAAATGTTGTATAGTATCTTTAATGTGGATAATCTGTACTCTATTAAGTCATTTTGGAGAGTTAATGTTTTTATGATAGATTTCAACTTTTGGTTTTTGCCTATGTTGTATATTTTATATCCATTTTGGTTTATGATATATTTTTGAATTTTTTCAAGATTAATGTTAAATCTAGAGAGCATTTTTTTAGTATCGATATCAAGGGAGTTAAAATCTATTAGTAAGCCTATTTCTTTATAGTAACCAAAGGGGTAGTTGCACTTAGAGGGATATGTTATATTAAATGAGATTTCGTCTGCATTTAGCGAGGTTTTTTGGTTGTTCCTTAGAGTCATTTCACATCTTCCAAATATGCACAGGTTTATTAATAGAATGTTATTAGGCTTGTACATAGATATATCAGGTGCAATATTACAAGAGTTTAAGTTCATTAATATTATATTAATACCATTAAATACGCTTATGGTATTTATAGTGCTTTCTTTTTCGCCTTGTGTGTACCTGTATATTGTACAATCGTTTAGGTTAGAAAACTCTTTGAAAACTTGATTTTTACTCATAAAATAACACTCCCGTTTTATATTGATTTAAATTTTTTAATATAATTTAGTTAGCCTAAGCTAACTCAAATACAATATATAATATGTTCTATTTTGACGTAAAACATAGCTTTATCAATATAAAAATATAATCTAGTTGAAAGTATTTGTCCTAAAAAACATTCAAACAAATACTTTTTTAACAGCTCATCTAAAGCTATTATAACATAAACTAGTGGTTTTTGTCAAGTGGTGGGGAAAGTTGTTTTAAAAATATATCTGCATTTTTGGATTACTTTGAGCGTTTTGGATTAGTATTTAAATTTTCAGTGTAGTATAATATTACTCGGTAAGCGTACGCTAACTAATAAATTGATATAAAGATTGGAGAGTTTTAATTGAAGAATAGTAAAAAAATCACATCCAAAGATGCTATCACCATAGGCATAATAGGGGCTTTATGCGTTGCTATTAGGATGGTTTTCATGATTTGTGGCGGTATAGCCCCAGTAGTTTGGTTTGCCTCGCACTTCATAGATGCGATATTATTAGCACCTATATTTATGCTATTAATCGCAAAGATACACAAAACGGGTGCTGTTTTTATGGTATCGTTATTAACAGGAATAGTCTTTTTTGTGGCAAGTTACATGATAACTATTACTTGCATTGTGTTTGGTTTGTTGGCAGAATTAATTTTAAAGTTTGGCGACTACAAAAAGAAATCCACACAGATAGGTGCATTTATACTATTTAGTTATGGCTTTATCGGTGACTTTTTACCAGTTTGGTTGACTACCAACAGTTATATGCAATCCATGAGGGATTCTGGTTTTAGTGACGAATATTTGGAAAAACTTACTTTAATGACTTCCACACCTGCAATTGTAATAGTGCTATTAAGTGTGCTAGTAGGTTCGTTAGTTGGGGGCTTTTTAGGTACTAATTTAATGAAAAAACACTTTATCAAGGCGGGTATAGTATAGCATGGATTTTTCAAATAAAATCGACCCTAGAACTAAAGTGTTTCTGTTACTAGCGACTATCATGGCAATATTTATGAATTTCAACAACAACACATGGATAATAGCGATAATGTCATGTATATTTATAGTAATGTTTATAGTATCCAACTTGTGGAAAGAACTTATTGAATGTGGCATAGTATATGGCATATTGACGGCAATAGAGTTTTTGCTAATCCCTAAAGTTTCAACTAGCGTTGGTATGTTGTTCTCGGTGTTCATATACTTTAGATGGCTTTTTCCTTGCACACTTCCCTCCACATACCTACTAAAGACTACCAAAGTCCGTTCCATATTAGAATCGCTTAGGTTAATGAAACTCCCTAATAACTTAATAATTTCACTAGCAGTACTTATCCGATATTTTCCAACGATTAAAGAGGAGTTTTCGGAAATACGAAACGCTATGAAATTAAGAGAGATTAAGGGAATATTTAATAAGATAGAATATCTTTATATGCCGATGATTGTTAATAGTATGCAAATTTCGGATGATTTATCAGCCTCGGCAGTTACAAGAGGTATTGAAAACCCTAACGAAAAAACTTCCTTTATAGAAGTTAAGTTTCACTGGTGGGATTTCGTTTTAATGGTAATCTTTTTAGGATTGGTGGTGTGTGGATTTATATGGTAGTATTCGACAACGTTAGCTATACCTATGGTGAAAATCAAAGTAAAAGTTTAACAGACTGTAGCTTTAAAATCAATAGTGGAGAGTTTGTGTTACTTTGTGGCAAAAGCGGTAGCGGAAAGACTACTGTCACAAAGATTATTAATGGACTAATCCCAAACTTTCAAGAGGGAAATATAAGCGGTTCTGCGTTGATTGATGGCTATCCCATTAGTGAAATGAAATCGTGGGAACTTTCAAAGATGGTTGGTTCGGTATTCCAAAACCCAAAGTCACAGTTTTTTAATCTCAATACCACTGACGAAATAGTATTCGGAATGGAAAACCTTAGAGTTGACAGACCCACAATGCAACGAAGATTACAAGAAACTACTAAAGATTTAGATATACAAGAACTACTCGACAAGGATTTATTTAAGCTATCAGGTGGGCAAAAGCAAAAGATAGCTATTGCGTCGGTGTACGCTATGGGCAGTGATATTATACTTTTGGATGAGCCGTCATCTAATTTGGATATAAAGAGCATGGAACATCTATCCAACATACTTAAGATTTTAAAATCTCAAGGCAAAACGATAATCATTGCCGAACATAGATTTTGGTACATAGCAGACCTTATAGACCGTGCTTTCTATTTCGATAGTGGTAAGCTAGAGTTAGCTATGTCTAACTTAGAGTTTAAGAAACTTTCTACTTCTAAGAGGGAACTTTTAGGCTTACGTCAAATCGTTAGAGAACCGCTAAAGGTATCCACTTGCGAATATACTTCCAGTGATACCCTTTGCGTAAAAGATTTAAAACTTTCTTTTGGTAAGAAAACCGTTCAAGAAAACATATCGTTTTCGCTAAACAAGGGTGATATATTAGCTATCTTAGGGAACAACGGTGTTGGTAAAAGTTCACTGATAAAGTGCCTATGCGGTTTGATAAAACAAAAGTCAGGGAGTATTTCTCTAAATGGCAAAGAACTATCTGCTAAGCAAAGGCAAAGACTAACTTTTTTAATCATGCAAGATGTAAATCATCAACTGTTTTCAAATAGCGTTATTGGAGAAACTATGCTAGGAAACTCCGCTACTGAAAGCGATGCAAAAGATATACTCCACAAGTTGGGGCTAAGTGGCTTTGAAAACCGTCATCCTATGGCACTTTCGGGAGGACAAGCACAGCGTTTAGCGATAGCCGATAGTTATCTATGCAATAGGGATATATTAGTATTTGACGAGCCTACCAGTGGACTTGATTATGATGATATGCTTAGAGTTTCTAACTTAATTAAGTCGCTATCTAAAGATGGAAAGATAATACTAATAGTTACTCATGATGAGGAGTTGGTATCGAAAACCTGTAATAAATCGTTAGTTTTAACAAAACTATAAAATTTAAAGGGAGTGTAACATTTTTTGTGAAAAGGAATCTTTTTTACTATGCGGGTAAGCATAAAACGTTAATGGTGGTTGCGTGGATATTTTCGGGTTTAAGTTCGATAATATCGCTTGTGCCATACTACTACATTTGGAAAGTAGTTTCGGATGTTTTCAAGTACTACCCAGACTTTTCAAAAGCTACAAACTTAAAACATTATGGAATTATGGCGGTGGTGTTCTCTATTGTTAGTATTTTCATATATATACTATCGCTGATATTTTCGCATATTACAGCTTTTAAAGTTGCAACCAACATGAGAAGTATGTCGTTGCACCACTTGATTAACCTACCACTAGGATACTTTACCAACAATAGCAGTGGCAAGTTAAGACGTACCATAGACGAAAGTGCCTCAAGGACTGAAGAATTTTTAGCACATCTTCTCCCTGATTGCATTGGGGCTGTAGTAACGCTAATAGGTGTTATTGCAGTGCTATTTAAAATCGACTGGAAACTGGGCTTGATTGGTCTAGTACCGATATTTATAAGTATCTTCTTTATGGGTAGTATGACGGGCGAAAAGCTTATGCAATCCATGAAAGAGTACCAAAACGCCCTAGACGATATGAATAGTCAAGCTGTTGAATACATTAGGGGTATTCCAGTAGTTAAAACTTTTCAGCAGAGTATATTCTCATTTAAGAACTTTTTTAGTTCAATACAACGCTACAAAGATTGGTCTGTGAACTATACTATTAGCGTTAGAATGCCCATGTGTTCGTCTATAGTATCTATAAACGCTAGTGTAGTGTTCCTTGTGATAGGTGCTATTTTGTTAGTAGCGTCTGCTGTGGACTATCAAAGGTTTTTAGTAAACTTTATATTCTATACTATATTTACACCGTTGTGTGCTAGTATGCTTAGCAAAGTTATAAGTTTAAGTGAAAGTTTAATGTCAGCCAAAGAGGCTCAACATAGGATAGAAAGTATCTTGAACGAAACTACTTTGGACGAAACTGCTACTCCACAAGTACCCAAAGACAATTCCATTAAGTTTAAGGATGTTTTCTTTAAGTATGAACAGGATGGCAAAACTATACTAAACGGTGTGACTTTTAACATTCCAGATAAAAGCACTACTGCAATAGTTGGGCATTCGGGTAGTGGTAAGACTACTGTAGCTAGTCTAATACCTAGGTTTTGGGATGTTGAAAGCGGTTCGGTATCTATAGGTGGTGTGAACGTTAAGGATATATCCACCAGTGAACTTATGGATAGAGTATCTTTTGTATTTCAAGATAACCATATATTTAAAACTACCATTCTAGAAAACGTTAAGATGGCTAAGCCTACCGCTACTGATACGGAAGTTATGTCAGCTTTGGAAAGTGCCATGTGCATGGATATAGTTAGAAAGTTCCCCGATGGATTGAATACTGTTATAGGCTCTAATGGTGTGTACCTATCGGGGGGAGAAGTGCAAAGGATTACCCTTGCTAGGGCTATACTAAAAGACGCTCCAATAGTAATACTAGACGAGGCTACAGCCTTTGCTGACCCCGAAAATGAACACGAAATTCAAAAGGCACTAGAAAGATTAATTAAAGGTAAAACAGTCCTAATGATTGCCCATAGGCTTTCAACGGTGTGCAATGCCGATAACATAATAGTTATGGAACAAGGCTCTATTTGCGAAAGCGGAACACATAAAGAGTTGTTAGCCAAAGATGGAGTATATGCCTCCATGTGGGAAGAATATCAATCTGCGATAAACTGGAAACTTTAATTAGGGGGGTGACTTTGTGATAAATCTTTTTAAAAGAATATTCGCTTTAACCGACAAGGGTGCTAAAGATTTAGTAAAGTCTGTTTGGTGTTGTGCGATTTCTAATATAGTTCTTATGATGCCGTTAGGTATCGTGTGTATGTTACTTAAGGAGTTTTGCAAACCTATCTTATATGGTTCAAGCTATAGTATAAATTTAGGGCTATACGTTGCATTGTGTATCATAGCGTTGATATTAATCTTTATTACACAGTATATTCAATATAACTCTACATTTTTGTCATCGTATAGCGAAAGTGCAAACCAAAGGATTTCCCTTGCGGAACACATTAGGAAGTTGCCACTATCGTTTTTTAGTAAGAAAAATCTTTCCGATTTAACTATCTCAATAATGAACGACTGTGCAGATATCGAAACAGCGTTATCTCACTTCTTACCAAACCTATTTGGTTCTTGTGTATATATAGTCATTGTGGGAGTATTCTTGTTCGTGTTAAACGTTAAGATGGCTATTGCACTTTTGTGGGTTGTTCCTGTAGCCTTGCTAATTGTAGTTATAACTAAAAAATCTCAAGATAGCACTAGACTTAAAACCGCCAAAAGCAAGATGCAATACAACACTGCTATTCAAGAATATTTGGAAAATATTAAGGATATTAAATCTACAAACCAGTGTGAAAAGTACATAGCTAGTTTGGATTCCCAACTTGACGACTTTGAAAAGAGTTGCATAAGTGGTGAAATATTCACAGGTGTTATTATTATGCTTTCGCAGATGGTTTTAAAGGTGGGAATAGCTAGTACAATCTTGATGGGGTCTATATGCTTAATGGATGGCTCTATAGATGTATTTACTTTCTTGATATTCTTAATTACCGCTTCTAAAATTTACGACGCTTTGATAAGTTCTCTACAAAGTTTAACAGCTACCTTTAACGTGTTGCTATCTGTTGAGCGTATGCGTGAGATTAACGAACAACCTATTCAAGTGGGTAGCAAAACCGATATGCCTAACAACTATGATATAGAATTTAAAGATGTGTACTTTTCTTACAACGACAAGGAAGAAGACGTTATCAATGGGATATCTTTGAAAATCAATCAAGGGGAAGTTACTGCTTTGGTAGGTACTTCGGGCGGTGGAAAATCCACTATAGCAAAGTTAATATCTCGCTTTTGGGATATAGACAAGGGTTCTATAACGCTAGGCGGAGAAGATGTAAAGTCTTTCGATATTGAAACCTACCTAACTAAGTTCTCTATGGTTTTTCAAGACGTTACACTCTTTAATGATACCATTATGGAAAATATAAGGATAGGCAATACCAACGCAACCGATGAGGAAGTTATCGAAATTGCTAAGGTAACTCAATGCGATGAGTTTATCCGTAAACTACCTAATGGCTACAAAACTATAATAGGGGAAAACGGTAGTATGTTATCTGGTGGCGAAAGACAAAGAATTTCAATAGCTAGAGCTATGCTAAAAAATGCCCCTGTAGTCCTACTCGATGAGGCTACTGCCTCCCTCGATGTGGAAAACGAAACTTTGATACAATCTGCTATAAGCAAGTTAATAGATAACAAAACGGTAGTAATTATAGCCCACAGAATGAGGACTATTATGTCAGCTGATAAAGTTATAGTGCTATCTAATGGCAAGGTTGTAGAGTATGGCACTCCTAGCGAACTACTTGCTAAAAACGGAATGTTTAACAGCATGGTAAAACTACAGAATGCCGAAAAAGATTGGTCTATTATATAAGGAGGTGATTTTTTATGATAGGTCTATTGGGCGGTACTGGAAGTATAGGCTCTAAGGCTTTAGAGATACTATCTAAAGTTTTGCCAAACGAAACTATTAAAGTTGGCAGTAGAAACATCAATAGCAATAGTATACCTAGTGGTATAAATAATGCCATCTGTAAGAACGTTGATATATTCTCACAAGATACACTTGAGGAATTTTTCAACGGATGTAGTATCGTTATTAACTGTTCAGGTTCATCTTACAAGAGTACACCACTTCTAATAGATATGGCTATTAAAAAGCAAACACATCTAGTAGATGTTGGCTTGTGCAATGTGGATACTTGCAAGTATACTAACACTAATAACGCTATAGTATACTGCTCAGGGTCAGTGCCAGGGGTTTCAGGAATGTTACCCCTAGTGCAGTCCAAAGGTTTTAGCAAAGTGGAAAACATAGTATCCATATATGAGATAAAAGGAGTTTTTAGTCACATTGCCAGTAAAGACTATTTAAACGGCATTATGCATGGCAACAACAACGATGTTATGTATATCTATAAGGATAGAAACTCTTTTTTCAATAGCAACAGGGCTTTTAATAAGATTGTACTTCCAAAACTTTTTAATGCAGTAAAGCTATTCCCTTACTACGATGACGAAACTAAGTATGTGGCAGACTTTACACAGTGCAACCACAGTGAATGGTACAGTGCTACCAGTGGAAAGAATATGTTAGAATTTTTTGAGAAGTTGCCCTCAAAGTACAAAAACAGTATTGAAAACACTATAGATGAATTAGTTGAAGTATCTAAACAAGATGTGCTTGACGATAGGAAATATGTTCAATACCTAGTACAACTTGACGGTCTAGACAACGACGGAAAACCTAAGGCAGTTACTACCGCATTAACCGTGGAAAGTCAACAGTACTTAACGGGAGCAGTCGCCGTGGCACAAGCACTATCTATATACAACGGAAATATTGATAGCGGTGTGTATCCTATATACTGTTCAAAGTACGTTGAAGATATTTGGCACAACCTTGAAAGTTTAAACGTCTTTGAAGATTACAGCGTATATAGTTCACATATATGCGATATTCAAGAGGAGTGTCTTATTTGAAAGGAGTTCTTATGGATAGAATAGTTTCTACAGTTCCGGCATATATTGCAGAACTACAAAACAAAGGAGTTAATCTATATGTAAAAGATGGAAAGATAGGCTACAAAGCACCTAAAGGCGTTATCACTGCTGAAGATGTTGAGTTTATAAAGTCTAATAAGCAACTATGCATAGATTACATATTAAAGGATAGTCTTTCCATGAAAGACTTGTTAAAAAAATCTACTGGGGAGCAAGTGTTTGAAAAGTTCCAGTTGACGGATATTCAATCATCGTACCTAATGGGTAGAAGTAACATTTTTGAATATGGTGGGCTTTCATGTCAAATTTACATAGAACTAAAGTACGATAGCTTAGACGTTCCTACAGTTGAAAATATTTGGAATACTTTAATCCAAAGACACGATATGCTTAGAGCGTCGATATCAAGCGATAACCTACAAAGAGTCTTGAAAGATGTTCCAAAGTTTGTTATCAAAACGAACGATTTAAGAGGTATGGAAGATTCCGCAAGGGAAGAAAAGTTGTCATACATTCGTGATGAGTTTAGCCACAAAGTATTCGATATTGAAAACGGTTTTGCCTTTGATATTCAAGTAACCAAACTAGATGACTATGACTTATTTAACTTTTCAATAGAGTTTATCATAGCGGATTGGGCTAGTATATGGCTACTACTTTCAGAGTTTGAAAGTTTGTACTTTAATCCAAACTATGTGTTAAAACCACTGGATATAACTTTCCATGACTACCAGTTAGCATATACTAACTACAAAGATAGCATATCCTATGCCAAAGATAAGAAGTATTGGTGCGACAGATTGGAAGATATTCCATTAGCCCCAAACCTACCAGTACTCCCTCAAAATGCGGACTCTCCTGTGGGCTTTACTAGGCATAGTTTAAGTATGTCCCTTGAGAAATACAACCGCTTTAAAGACAAAACTAAACAGTTTGGAATTACTCCAACGTGTGCAATAATTACAGCATATTCTTCTATAATCGAAAGATGGAGCAAAAACAAAGACTTCTGTATAAACTTAACCGTACTAAATAGGTTGCCTGTGCATGAACAGATTATGGATATTGTAGGAGATTTCACTTCCATTAACCTTTTAGAAGTTAATATGTCTAAACAGAAAACCTTTTTAGAGTATGCTCTACAGTTGAACAATCAACTATTTTCCGATATGGAACACAGGCTATTCTCTGGGGTGGAAGTTATTAGAGAGTTGGCAAAGGTTAAAGGCAATAAAAACTCCCTAATGCCTATAGTGTTTACTAGTGCTATAGGGTTGAGCAGTACGTCTATTAAGGGCGTTATGACGGATAGCTGTATCAGTCAAACCCCACAAGTTTTTATAGACTGTCAAGCTATGGACGGAAACTTTGGCTTAAGGGTAAACTGGGACGTTAGAAACAACGTATTTCCAAAGGGCATGGTTGAAGATATGTTCCAAATGTTTGAAAGCTTGTTAAACGCTTTAGCAACAGATAACACTATTTGGAATACCCTAAACTATGTATCTTTGCCACAAGCACAAAAGCTACTACTAGATACTGCAAATGCTACTAAGAAAGAACTTCCAAAGCATACCCTACATGGCAAGATTATAGAACAGTTTAACATCCGTAAAGACAAGGTTGCTGTAATTCAAGATGATATTCAGTACACCTATGAGGATGTTATTCTAAATGCTTCTTCTGTGGCAACTAGGCTAAAAGAGTTACAAGTTCAGTCTGGGGAATGCATTGGAGTAGCTATGCCTAAATCGGTATACCAAATATATTCAGTATTGGGTGTGCTATCGGAAAGTTGTGTATACGTTCCCATAGACAGCCAACAGGCTACAGATAGAAAGAATACCATCATAAAGAACGCAAATATTAGGATAGTATTAACGTTATCCAGTGTGAACAAAGACTACGATAGCAAAGTCATAACGGTAGATGTTGACACCCTAGAAAAGTCTTTAGGAAACTGCTTGAAATCGGATACTAGTTTAGATAGCCCCGCCTATGTGATACATACATCGGGTTCTACTGGAGTTCCTAAAGGAGTAGTAATAAACCATGGTTCAGCTGTGAATACTATAGAAGATATTAACGAAAGGTTTAACGTCACTGAAAATGATACTGCTATAGGTCTATCTCAGCTATACTTTGATTTATCTGTGTATGATATTTTTGGGTTGCTATCTGTGGGTGGTACAGTGGTATATCCTAGTTTGGATAGATACACTAATCCGTCACACTGGTTTGATTTGGTTAAACAGTACAACGTAACCATTTGGAACAGTGTACCAGCCTTTATGAAAATATTCATGAACTTTGTGGATAGCAACACTTATGAACTCCCTAACGTTAGACTAGTTATGCTATCGGGGGACTGGATTGCTTTAAACCTATTTGATGACATTAAGAAGTATAATAAGAGTATTAAGTGTGTAAGTTTAGGCGGTGCAACTGAGGCATCTATATGGTCTATCTTGTATGAGTATACTACTCTAAACCCCACATGGACAAGCATACCATATGGAAAACCTATGTACAATCAAGGCTTTAGGGTTTTAGATGACAACTTGAAAGATTGTCCTTTGCTAGTGGAGGGAGAACTATTTATCACGGGTGTTGGACTGGCTAAGGAATATTTAAACAACCCCGAAGAAACTAACAATAGGTTTATCAAAAACCCTTATGATAATCAGCTAATGTACAAAACTGGTGACATGGGTAGATATATGCTCGATGGCAACATAGAGTTCCTAGGACGAAAAGATTTTCAAGTTAAGGTCATGGGCTATAGAATCGAACTAGGAGAGGTTGAAAGCGGTATACAAAAACATCCAAACGTTGAAAATGTAGTTGTAGTAGCATTAGGGCAAAAAGCAGAAGAAAAAAAGCTATATGCCTACGTTAAACTTAACTCCCCTACTGATAGCGATTTAACTGCTATGGAAGAAAATATTCAAGCCTATGCTAGTAAACTCTTGCCTAAGTATATGCTACCACAAAAGATTTTCTTTACTGAGAACATACCTTTAACACCTAATGGTAAGGTTGATAGAAAGTCCGTTGCTGAAAGCATTATGCTAGAATTGAAAAACTATAGCAGTAAAAACAGTCAAGTTGTTGAAACTTTCGACGATATCGAAACTATACTCGCTGATGTTTGGAAAGATGCTTTAAATATAAGCAGTATCTCCAAAACAGATGATTTTTACGATTTAGGTGCAAACTCTTTAATTATGGGTAATGTAGCAAGTATTTTAAAAGATAAGTTTGAAAATAAAGTTATGTTTAATGACATATTAGTTGAGATGTTAAACAACCCAAACATTGAGGATTTATCTAAGTTTATTAGGAGTGCTTTGTAATTATGCTAGATAGTAGTATTGAATTAAAAAAATGGTTTCCATATAACTTGAAAAAAAGTTATAAACCTTACAAGATGTTTTGTTTCAATCACGCTGGAGGTAGTGTATATATATTTAGAAGTTGGTTAAAATATAACCCCCTAGTCGAAATAATACCAGTTTAAAACCCTGGTAGAAGTACTAGAATTAAGGAAAGTTGTATCACAAACGTTAACGAACTAGTAGAGAAAACTTCTCAAGCAATAGCAGACTTTTCCTGTGACGACTACCGCCCTACTTACATATATGGGCATAGTTTGGGTGGAATAGTCGCTTTTCAAACGGCTTACGTTTTAAGAAATGCTTTTAACATGGATATCCAAAAGCTAATAGTTGCAGGTAGACACGCCCCTATGAACGCAGACCCAGTGGTTTACAAAAGCTCTATGGGAATAGATGCACTAAAAAAAGAACTCCTTAGAGTTGGTGCTACACCTAAAGCTTTATTAGAAAACTCCGATTTCGCTAAGTTTATACTACCTATGATTTTTAACGACTATAAACTACATGAAAGCTATTCATACCATGGAGAAGTTTTAGATATCCCTATTGTGGCACTAAGTGGCAAAGATGATACCGACGCAAATCTAGACCACATGAAAAACTGGAACAGAGTAACTTCTTCGGACTTTAAACAGTTTGAATTTAAAGGTGGACACTTCTTCCCATATGAGGAAAATGAAAAGAGTGTACTAAAAACTATATTCAATGAGATAACTATTAACACTAGGGTATTTTCATAATGTTATATGTATTTCAAGATTTAAACAATCTAAGTGATGAGAGTTTCTATAAACTTAAACGTTTTCTATCGAAAGAGCGTTTGCATAGAGTGGATAAGTACCGCTTTATGTTGGATAGAAAACTATCGCTAATAGCATACCTTATACTTAGATACGGGCTATATTGCGAATATAACATACAAGCTGAGCCTATTTTTAAATACAACGAATATCACAAGCCATATCTTTTAGGATATCCAAATATATTTTTTAATCTTTCGCATTGCAAAGATGGTGTAATATGTGCAATATCTAACAAGGATATCGGTTGCGATATTCAAGATATAAGTGAGAAGTCTGTAGTGCTTTCCAGTAATATATTTTCCAAAAATGAACTTTTTAGCATTTCAACCTCGAATGATATCCCTAAAGCGTTTACTCTTATGTGGAGCGTAAAAGAAAGCTATTTCAAGTTGGTTGGTACTGGTTTGGCAAATACTATCAACTCCACGGATTTCTCAAAGTTGCAAGAAGATATTCCGCAAACTTTTAACAACATTTTGATTTATCCCTTTAAGTGTAATAATTGTTATATATCTATATGTTGCGAAGATTTAAGTTTTAATACAAAACCTAAAATCTTAAAGTGTGACGATTTTTTGAAAGGTGGGTATTTTAATTTTGAAAAGTAAAAATATATGGATTGCTCATGGAACTACACATGAAAACGCATCCGTGAACTTAATACTATTTACTTATGCTGGTGGAAGTCCTAGCCTATTTGCACCATGGAAAAAGTTATTTGCTGACGATATAAACCTATGCCCTGTGCTATATCCAGCTAGAGAACTTAGAAAAGATGAGCCTCTCCCAGATACTTTAAAAGAAATGGTTCACAAGTTTGTAGACGACAACATGGAACTATTTCAAAAAGATTTCGTACTATTTGGGCATTGCACTGGTATTTTAGTGGCTTATGAGGTTGCCCTATACGTTAGGGAAATTCTACACAGAGAACCCCTTTGCATAATAGCTTCCGGTACAGAATCCCCTAAATACGCTATGGCTCAAACTATTATCCTTGATGATGACGGCAAGTGTATAGTATCCGACGAGGAACTAGTTAAAAAAATGATTGAGTTTGAACTAGTAACTCCATCATTTGCGGATAACAAAAACTTTATAGACTACTACATCCCAACTTACAAGAACGATGTAGTAATGATGTCTAAGTATGAATATACAGAAAACGCTAAGTTTAATTGTCCTATATACGTTATGTATGGCAACAAGGACAAGACTATTCGGCAGTTTGCCGTTCATGATTGGGATAACTTTACCACTAATAGAGTATCCTACCATGAGTTTGATGGCGGACACTTCTACTTAACAGATATTAAAGAAGTAATGGCTAAAGAATTAGCTAGTTATATAAACCAAAGCAAAACCTTAACTTTGAAAGGAGAAAAAACTATGGATTACGTTGGTATAATTAAGGAACTTTTTAAAAACATTTTAGAGGTGGAAGAAGAAGTTACAACTGAAAGTTCTTTCTTTGAACTAGGTGGAAACTCACTAAAAGCAAGTTATCTAGCAAGTGAATTGCTAGAAAAGCACAACATCGAAATACTTATCAGTGATATTTATGAAAATGAAACTGTTCAAGAACTTGCAAACTTTATAACCTCATCTAAAAACGATTAACTTGAAAGGCGGATATCCTTATGAATGAAAATATATATTACAAAGATTGCAATGGCAATGATACATTCCCTGTAGTATCTCCACAATCCCTATATGCAAACTATAATATAGACGGTAAAAACAACTTGTCATTATCGGCGTGTTTAAGAATTAAAGGCAACCTAGACTTAAACATCTTAGAAAAAGCTATACAAAACCTATACAACTCATATGATGCCCTTAGAATTAGAATATTTAGGCACAATGACGGATTTGTCCAAAGGGTTTTAAAGGAGTATTCTTTTAAGTTGGAAGTACTCCCAACTGTTGGCGACACTACCGAGGATAGGTTTAAGTTCGCAGAAAAGACTTCTATAGAGCATATAGTTTCATATGTAAACGCTTTGAATAATCTTTTATTCTATTGCTACCTATACAAGATTGACGAAAATGATTACTTCTTAACATTCGTTGCAGACCATACTATGTTCGATGGTGCGTCTATGGTGGTGCTACTAAATAAGCTATTCTACTACTACGAAAACCCTAACGCTTTTGAACCTCAAGTTAGTTTTATAGAACATTCCCAAAACTTGTATGAAAAATCCTTAACAGCAAATGGTTTAGCAAAAATAGACTACTGGAACGAAACCCTAAAGAACTTACATCTTATAGACTTTCCTAAGCCTAACGAAAGCCAATTCGATACACATAGCAACGGAATAGTTTCCTTTGAAATAGACAAAACACTACTTGAAAACTTCGCTAAAGCACATAAAACATCTAAAGCCACAGTAGTGCTATTAGCTTTGAGTTTAGGTATAGCAAAAGAGTTTAAGACTACTACTCCTTATCTAAGTCAAGCATCTGCTAGTAGAGTAACCGCCCAACAACTAAAGATGGTTGGTCCTTTAGCAAGGTTACTACCTAACATCTTTGAAATAAAAAAAGATGAAACTTTCGCAGAGGCTTTAAAGCGTTGCTTAAAAATGACATCTTTAAACATTAAAAACGCTGAGGGTTGTAACGCTATGGTATCTAATATATATGCAACTTTCCACAATTTCGATATGTCTGTTAAGGGTGTAGACTCTTTGGATATTCAACCAGTTATGCCCAACTACAGCCATGGATACAATTTCCTATGCTTGAACTACTGGGAAGATACTGAAAATATAAGAATCGTTGGAGAGTTTAACCCTAAACTTATCAGTGCAACTTCTATGAACAATGCTCTTATATACTCTAAGGAATCTATAGAAGTTATGCTACAGGATGATACATCTAATGTGTATGATTTTGTATTTCCTAACAACTAAAACTAAATTATAGGAGGTTATATTCATGAAAGAGTGTGAATATCAAAAGCGTGATAGTAGCTATTACTATCAACTAGACGATTGTTTAAAAAATATCACTATGGGTGAAAAACTGGAAGAATGGGCTGAAAAGTATTCCAGTAAGGATGCCGTAATATTCAATGACGAAAGCATTACCTACAGTGAACTAAATGCCAAAGTGGATATGCTAGTTAAAGGCTTTTTAGGTCTAAATATGCATAAGGGCGACCACGTTATACTACAGCTAACTAATAGCATTTCTTTTGTGACGGTTCTGTTTGCACTAGAAAAGATTGGTGTGCTACCTGTTTTGGTACTTCCTGCACACAGAGAGGCTGAACTAACTGGCATATTTGAAAATGTTAAACCAGTAGCTTATATAGTCCCTGAAAACTACCTAGGTTTTAGCTATGAAAGTTTAGCTAATACCATGCTTGAAAAGTTCCCATGTGTAAAGAATATTATCTGTGATGGCAACATGAAGAACGCTATAAACCTAGAAACTCTATACATAAACGATGATACTATCGCTACATATGAGCCACCACTATGTACAGATATCGCTCATATACTACTTTCGGGTGGTACTACAGGAACTCCAAAACTTATCCCTAGAACCCATGCGGACTATATATACGATTTTCAAAAGTGTGCCGAAAGATGTCAACTTACTGAAGATGATGTATTTCTATGTGTAATACCTGTAGCCCATAACTTTCCTTTGGGTAGCCCTGGTATTTTAGGAATCTTTGAAAACGGCGGAACTGTTGTAATGTGTCCCTCCCCTAGCATTGATGAGGTTTTACCATTGATTGAAGAACATGAAGTAACTATGTTATCGCTTGTACCTGCCATGGTATCCATACTACTGGATATGTTAGAATGGGAAAACGAGTACGACATTAGCTCATTAAGGTTTTTGTTAGTAGGCGGTTCTGTATTTGAAAAAGAACTTGCTGTAAGAGTAGAGCCAACTTTAGGTTGCAAATTGCAACAAGTTTTCGGTATAGCAGAGGGGTTGTTGTGTTTAACATCTCTTGAGGACGATAGCAACACAGTTGTGAACTGTCAAGGAAAACCAATATCTAAGTACGACGAAATTCGTATCGTGGACGACCAACTAAACGACCTACCTACTGGAGAGTTTGGCGAACTTATCGTGCGTGGAGCATATACCATAACTAGTTACTATAGGGCATCCGCTGAAGTGAATAACGAAAGTTTTACGCCTAGTGGTTTCTACCGTTCTGGCGATAAAGCTAAGATTGATGAGAACGGCAATATAATAGTTACTGGTAGAATTAAGGAACAGATTAACAGGGGTGGCGAAAAGATTATGCCATCCGAAGTGGAAGCTAACCTATGCAAAAATACAGATATAAAAGAGGCATCTGTTGTTGGTATACCCGATGATGTTTTAGGTAACAGAATATGTGCATTTATCGTGTCTGATAGGGATAACATAACTCTTTCCGAGGTTAGAAGTTTCCTAAAAAGTATAGGTGTATCTGACTACAAAATGCCCGACCAACTACAACTAATAGACTCTTTCCCTTTAACTAAAGTAGGAAAGATAGACAAAAAGGCTCTACAGTGTATGGCCACCAATGAAAGGAATGATTAATTTTGGAACAAGAATTGTTCAGTATGCAAAGCATTAAAGAAAACATTCTTGAAATGCTTAAAAGAACCGATGACTTTTCCACCTCGGATAACTTGATAGAGTTGGGATTAAGTTCTTTGCAAATTATGAGATTAGTAAATCAATGGCGAAAATTAGGCTCTGCTGTGACTTTTGCTAAACTAATATCTAAGCCTACTTTGGAAAGTTGGCACAAACAAGTAAACGTCCAAAGGAAAAAGAAAAAATCTAAAGAGGTTGTTCAAAACGTACCAGCTGAAAAGCCTACAGTGGATATTTACGCCCCTTATGATATGACTGACGTTCAATACTCCTACTGGGTGGGTAGGCATGATAATCAAGTGTTGGGTGGCATAGGCTGTCACGCTTACCTTGAGATAAACTCTAAAAATATAGATATTGCTAAACTAAACCACGCATGGAAAACTTTATTGCAACATCACCCTATGTTGCATACAAAGTTTACATCTAATGGCAAACAGCAACTCATAAAAGATTTTACTCCTAGTGATATGGTTATAAACGACTTAACTTCCTATGCTACAGACGAACTTGAAAGAAAGTTGTTGGATATTAGAGAAAAGCTATCTCATAGAAAACTAGATGTGGAAAACGGTAACAATATCGGTTTAGAGTTATCTATGCTACCAAATAACGACTTTAGAATACACTACGATATAGACTTACTAGTAGCGGATGTTCAAAGCTTTCAAAGGGTTCTCGACGATTTAGCTACACTATACAGTGGTAAAAACCTCTCTGAAAAGTCTGCTAACTGGAGTTTTGCACAGTACTTACAAGATAGCATAGATACTACATCTACTGCATACCTTAACGCTAAAAAATACTGGGATGACAAACTTCTCGATATGCCTGAACGTCCAAAGTTGCCAGTAAAGGTCAACCCTGAAAATGTCAGCACGGTAAAGTTTAACACTAGATATAGAATAATCTCTAAAGAAGATTGGTCTACTATAAAGGAATTTTCAAAGAAGTACAAAATAACACCCGCTATGGTGCTATTGACAATCTATGCAATAGTACTAGAAAGATGGAGCGAAAACTCAAAGTTTGTTATAAACCTACCTATATTCAACAGAAACACAGAGTTTGACGGCATTGAAGATGTTATATCCGACTTTTCAAACTTGCTAATTTTAGACGTGGACTTATCCCAAAAGCAAAGCTTTATAGAGTATGTTAAAGCTATCCAAAATAGTTTTCATACTAGTATGGAATACTCTAACTATTCAGGGGTGCAAGTAGTTAGAGAACTATCCAAAAAGTACAACGATAGCAACGTAGCACCTATAGTTTTCGCTTGTAACCTAGGCGAACCAATCTTAAGCAAAAGCGTTCAAGATAACTTTGGCGAACTAAACTACATGATTTCACAAACCCCACAAGTTTGGCTAGACTTTCAAATGTTTGACTACAAAGATGGTGAACTATTCCTAAAATGGGACAGCGTTGACGAAATCTTCCCTAAAGGCGTACTAGATACCATGTTCGATGCCTATATCGAGTATCTAAGCTATATTTCACAAAGCATTGACAGATGGGAACAAGAGCCTATATTAACAGTTGCTGACGATATCGCATATAGGTACTCTTATGGTATGGTTACTAAAAAGAGCGTCCCTAATAACCATTTACTATCGCAGTTTTTGGAATATGCAGAAAAAAATCCCGATAAGAAAGCTATTGTACACTCTACCACTGGAGAATGCATTACTTACAGCCAACTTAAAAATAATGCTCTACACATAGCAAATAAGTTGCTATCCTGTGGGGCTAAACCCCACGACAAAGTTGCTATAACACTCCCAAAAGGAATATCTCAAATAGAGGCTGTTTTGGGTGTTGTAATGTTTAATGGTTGTTATGTACCTATTGGAGTAAATCAGCCAGTGGATAGACAAACCTCCATACACAACAGAGCAAACATTAAGTTTGTGCTATCCGATAGCAATACTATTTCTAGTATAGAATTTCCAACTAGTGCAACAGTAGTTTCAATAGAAGATGCACTACTCTACAGCGAAAACACTTTACAAGATGTAACCATAGACTTAGACAGTTTAGCATATATCATCTTTACATCAGGCTCAACGGGAGAACCCAAAGGCGTTGAAATTCAACATAGGTGTGCATACAATACTATTTACGATATTAACGATAGGTACAACATCAATGAGAATGATAGCATACTAGCAATATCTTCCCTAGACTTTGACCTATCTGTATACGATATCTTTGGAATGTTAAACGCTGGTGGTACTATAATAACTATCGATGAGAACGACAAAAGAAACTCCGAAAGATGGCTATCAGCGGTGTTAAAGTACAACGTTACCGTTTGGAACTCCGTACCTGCAATACTAGATATGCTTTTAGTATCTGCTGAAAATAGCAACGTTACATTGCCCTCACTAAAAAGAGTGTTCCTCTCTGGAGATTGGATTGGTTTAACTATACCATACAAACTAAAGGCTATCGCAGAAAACTCCGAACTAACTTCCATGGGTGGTGCTACAGAAGCTTCCATTTGGTCGAACTACTTTGATGTTTCTCTACCACTAAACAGCGAATGGGTATCTATACCTTATGGCAAACCGCTATCTAATCAGCAATACAATATCGTCAATGATAAGGGCTATGGTTGTCCTGAATGGGTTACTGGTGAACTCTTAATCGGTGGTGACGGTCTTGCACTAGACTACTGCAACAATATCGAACAGACTCAAGCACATTTCTTTATGGACGAAAACAACAAAAGATGGTACAAGACTGGAGATTTGGGAAGATTTAGAGAAGACGGCATAATAGAGTTTTTAGGAAGAAAAGACTTTCAAGTTAAAGTTAGAGGACACAGAATAGAACTAGGCGAAATAGAAAGTGCTTTAAATAAGTTCGGCAAGTTGGAAAACTATGTAGTTACTACCTTTAAAGATACCCTTAACAACAACCACTTAGTAGCCTACATAGTCGCAAAGGATAAGTCTAACCTTGACGAAACTACCTTTAAGAATGACATTAGAGAGTTCCTAAACTCTAAATTGCCAAACTACATGATACCTAATGTATACATCTTTTTGGATTCCATACCTATAACCGCCAACGGAAAAGTCGATAAAAAAGCTTTGGCATCCTATGAGATTGACGAAAGCGTACTAGTTCAAAAAGAGTACATAGCACCCAACACAGAAGTGGAAAAATCTTTAGCTAATATATGGCAGTCTACACTGGGAATTGCCCGTGTAAGCTTAAACGATGACTACTTTGAACTCGGTGGGGATTCACTATCCGCAGTGCGTTTGAGTAATATCATTAAGGAAAGTTTTAACATAAAGTTCTCTTTAGAAGATATCTTTGAATACCCAACACTTTCAAAACAGGCTGAAAGAGTTACACTTTACATTAGCGAGGAAACCACTACCAAAGAAGAACCCCTTAAACAGATTCAACATGATGAGAAAAACCGCTTTGAGCCTTTCCCTATGACTGAAGTACAGAAAGCATATCTAATAGGCAGAAAAGGTATTTACGATTTCGGAAACATATCTACACACTATTACTTTGAAGTGGAAAACACTTCCCTTGACGTTGAAAAGCTTAACCTTGCACTACTTAAGGTTATTGCACGTCAAGATATGATGAGAACTGTAATACTCCCAGATGGACAGTCCCAACAGGTTTTAAAAGATATGCCTAGCTATACCATTCCTATCTATGACTACTCTAACAAGCCCGTTGAGGAAACTAATAGTTTTATATTGCAACTCCGTGAGGAAATGTCCCACAAGCTATTTACCGCTGAAACTTTTCCACTATTCGATATTAGAGTTATAAAAGTTAATGATAGCAACTATCGTCTAAACCTATGCTTTGATAACATCATCTTTGATGGCTTTAGCATATTCTTACTATTTAATGAATGGCAATACTTCTATGAAAACCCAAACGGCATACTAGACGATATAGGCGTATCCTTTAGGGACTATATGGTAGCCTACGATGCTATTCAAGAAACTACCCTATATGAAGATAGCAAAAATTATTGGCTAGACAGATTGGATACTATTCCACTAGCTCCCGAACTACCTTTGAAAAACGTCACTGGAAACTATCAGTTTACACACCTTGAAAAAGTCGTACCACACGATAGGTGGAACACCCTAAAGAATACTATTTCCGAATACGGTGGCATTACACCATCAGGACTACTAATAGGTATCTACGTTGAAATATTAAACGTTTGGAGCAGAAAACCACAATTTACTATAAACTTGACTCACTTTAACAGATTGCCCCTACATGAAAATATTAACAGTATTATAGGCGACTTTACTTCCTTAACGTTGCTAGAAACAGACTTCTCTAAAGGAAATAACTTCCTTGAAAGATGCCGTATACTTCAACAACAACTTTGGAAAGATTTAGACCACCCTTACTATGACGGCGTTGCCCTACAGCGTGAACTTACTAAAAAACACGATGCTAAAAGCTTACTATTTCCAGTGGTGTTTACTAGTGCTTTAGGCTTGAACAAAAACGAAAAGCAAAGCCTTTTCGATAACAGAGTGTACAGAAGTTCCGAAACACCACAGGTTTGGCTAGACCATCAAGTTTCAGAGGAGAACGGAAAACTAATACTAGTTCTAGACTTTATTAAGGAAATCTTCCCAGAAAGTATGGTTGATGAAATGTTTGAAACCTATTCTAGATTGGTTGATGCCTTAATAGATAACAAAGCCCTTTGGATAGAAGATAAAAAAAGCATAGCAAATATTATCCTACCTAATGAGGTAGTTCAAGCTAACAACACCCAAAGCGAAATATCTAAGGAAACGCTTTTAAGCTTGTTTAACAAAACTGTTCAAAAGTACCCAAACAACGTAGCTATCACAGATAGCACTACCGCTTTAACCTATGCCCAACTAAATACCAAAGCTAACGATATCGCAAACGTTCTACTTAAGAACGGCATGGGTGTACACAAGTTAGTAGGTGTCATGGTTGAAAAAAGCATTAACCAAATAGTTAGCGTTATGGGCGTAATAAAGACGGGCGGTGGCTATGTACCACTAGATATAAAGTATCCAAAACAGCGTGTTGAAGATATTCTACACGAGGCAAACGTTGACTACATAGTCACGGATAGAAACTCCTATGAAAAGTACAACCTAGGCATTATAGATACCAGTTTCGTAATCTTAGAAGATATTCCAAAATGTAGTGAAAATATCAATGCACAATCCACTAGCGATAGCCTTGCCTATGTAATATATACGTCGGGTTCTACAGGAAAGCCCAAAGGTGTATCTATAAACAATAGGGGTGTAGTAAATACCATATTAGATATTAACGAACGTTTTAGCGTTACTCCAAACGACAGAACTATTGCACTATCAAACTTGAACTTTGACCTATCCGTTTACGATATCTTTGGAATGTTCTCATGTGGCGGTGCTATAGTAATCGTTAAGGAAGACAACGTTAAAAACCCCGAAAGTTGGCTACAGTTGATGTCAACTGAAAAAGTAACCATTTGGAACACAGTCCCAGCGTTTATGCAAATGCTACTAGAATACTCTAAGGATATCGTCAAGGAAAACTTCTCCTTAAGGTTGGCTCTACTAAGCGGAGATTGGATACCTTTACAACTCCCAAATAGCATTAAGGATACTTTTAGTCATGTTGATGTTATCAGTTTGGGTGGTGCTACTGAGGCTTCTATTTGGTCGAACTTCTACAAAATTGATACCATAAACCCCAACTGGAATAGCATACCTTACGGCAAACCTTTGAAAAATCAGCGTTTCTATATATTAAACTCACTAATGCAGAGTTGCCCCGTAAACGTCGTAGGAACTCTATATATAGGTGGTGTTGGTTTGGCTACTGGATACCTTAACAACCCCGTAATAACCTCCGAAAGATTTATAAAGTACCATGACGAAATAGTATACAATACTGGCGACATTGGAAAATACCTCCCCGACGGAAACATAGAGTTTTTAGGTCGTGAAGATTTTCAAGTTAAAATTCACGGTTTTAGAATAGAACTAGGCGAAATTGAAGAAGTTATTAAGACTAATCCAACGGTTAAACAGTCCTATGCGGTAGTTACCGACAACAAACAGATAGTAGACTTTATAGTCCCAAAAACTGAAGAAAATCCAAAGGCTGTACTACCTAGTGACTTTACCATTGACGATATCGTTCAAAACTTCTTTGATACTAACAGGCTTTCCGCTCAACAGCTAGATGATTTCTATCAAAACTTAGAAAACATATCAGTGGATGTTGTTTGCAAGATTTTCAACGCTATGGGAATATTTAGTGAAAGTTCTCCTATAAGCCTTGACGATATTGTTAGCAAATATTCCATAGATACTAGATACTATCACCTAGTGGGCAACTGGCTAAAAGTACTATCTAATAAAGGCTTAGCAGTCCTTGAAAATGGCTTGTACACCTTTAAGGAAAAGGCTTATAAGTATGCAGTGGTTGGCGGTTTCGATAATGAATTTAACGAGTTAAACCTAATATTTAGCTGTAGCTTAGAAGTAATAGTTTCAGTGTTGCAAGGAAAGACTAACCCTTTAGAGTTGTTTATATCTAGCGATGCACCTTTAACACCACTATTTATGAGCAAGTTCAATATAACCGCTAATTGTCAATATGCGTCTGTGCTAAAAGTAGTTAAAGCTATACAAAACGTTTCCAAAGAGCAACCTTTAAACATTGCCGAAATTGGTACACGTTCGGGAAGTTTCACAGAGTTTATATCCCAAAACTTAGACTTTAGCAACACTACTTACACATACCTAGATACTTCTAGCTACTTTATAGAACAGAAAAAGTCTAACGTTGAAAGCAGTGATATTAAATACTCTACCTTTGATATGGAAGTTTCACCATACGAACAAGGCACAGATACCCACACCTATGATATAATCATCGCTGACAATACTATACATCGCTCTAGTAACGTTAATACCGCTTTGGATAATATAAAGTCCCTACTAAAAGGAAACGGTATCTTAATAGTTATTGAACAACTGGAAAATAACTGTTTCGTCATGAATACCGCAGGTTTTCTAGAAGACGGCTTTAGCCACTTTGAGGACTTAAGAAAAGATACGTTCTTGCCTTTGCTAAACAACGAACAGTGGCTTAACACCTTTAAAAAGTCTAGCCTTGATGTGATAAAAGCTTTTGGCAATGGTTCTACAGTAGAGCAATCCATGAGGACTGGTCTATACATAACCAAAGATAGTTCCAACTTTGCAAATGTAAACATCAATGAAATTTCCAAAACGGCTACAGAAAAACTAACAGACTATATGTTGCCTAGCAGATATGTAATCATGGATAGCGTTCCTATAACCGCTAACGGCAAGGTTGACAGAAAATATCTCTTAAGCGTTGCTAACAACTACAGCAAACACATACCTATTAAGAACATTCTCAAGCCCGAAACCGCTACAGAACAAAAACTCTATGAGGTTTGGTGCGATATCCTAAAGAATGAAAATATCGGTGTAACTGAAAAATTCTTTGAAATAGGTGGGGATTCCTTGATAGCTATACAGTGCATGAACGCTCTTAAAGATAGGTTCAATATAACTGTTTCCTTACAAGATATCTTCCAAATTCAAACTATTAGAGAACTTGCTAGTAAGGTTGATGAGCAAATATCTATAGACGAAACATCCGAAGACTACGACTTTGCAGAGTTTTAAAGCTATCCATATGAGATAAATATTTTTAGGTGATGATGTGATGTTTAAACGTTTAAAAGAAGATATTTCCTTAATTAAGGAACGTGACCCCTCAGTAAAAAATACTTTTGAAATTTTGGCAACGTATTCGGGTTTACACGCTGTTTGGTACTACCGTTTATCGCATTTTTGCTATATGCATAAGCTTTTCACGGTTGCCCGTATAATCTCCCAGTGGGCTAGATTTTGCACAGGAATAGAAATACATCCTGGGGCAAAAATAGGCAAGGGACTATTTATAGACCACGGCATGGGAGTAGTTATCGGTGAAACCGCAGAAATAGGCGACAACTGCTTACTATATCAAGGGGTGACTCTCGGTGGTACTGGCAAGGATAAAGGCAAAAGACATCCTACACTGGGCAACAACGTAATGGTTGGCTCTGGGGCTAAAGTTTTAGGACCTTTTACCGTGGGCGACAATACTAAGATAGCCTCTAATGCTGTAGTGTTGTCGGCTATTCCCCCAAATAGCACTGCTGTGGGCGTTCCAGCTAGAATAGTAAAGGTTAATGGCAAAAGAGTCAACACGCACGATATATGCGACCAAATCCACATACCCGACCCAGTATCACAAGATATGTGCAATTTGCAGTTGCAAATAAACGCCCTAAACGAAGAACTTTTGCGTTGCGAAAAACAGATACAAAATCAAGTGCAAAAGTATAATATCAACGTTGAAGTTGGTACATACGTTATTTAAATAACGTCAAATAAAAGCAAGTCTTATCCAAAAAGATAAGACTTGTTTTTTTATATATTAATATATAATATATTAATCTTCACTTTCACTAGTTTCGATAGTGTTTACTACTCCCATAAATACTGGCAATTGCGTATCCATATCCATTATGGCATACATAAAAGGCTGGTTAAGGTCTACAGAATAATGAGGTTTGTCGCCGTCGTTGGTAACAGGTGACATTTCTGCCACTGTAGAAGCACTAGCCTTAGTGCCGTTTCTATCCACTTGCACCGCTGACTTTTGTAGAACTTTGCTAATATAAAGTTCTTCTCCATTAACCATATTAGGGAAGTCTGCCATCATATCATTAAAAGCCGTTTCAATGCCCATATCTATTAAATCCTTGCTGAAATCGTAATCGCAATCGTACTTATATTCTGGCATGGTGACATATAGTTCAAAATTCACATTTTGGGTGTAAAAGTCCATACTGGTAAAGATGTTATTAAAACTGTCTACTGTTAAGTTTTGTATGTAGTTTGGCAAAGATATATACATATCGGGAACTATAGCTAAGAATGCATATCTTTCGTCGGTGTAATACTTTAAAAAGCCACTCGAACGCCCATCATCAAAGTAGTAATATTCTTGAGAATGTAGCATAGTAACACTTTCAGTTTCATCTTGAGAACTATAAAAACTTTCACCCTCACGGACATTCATATCGTCGTAACTTTCAAGCCAAACGTCGTCGAAAGATATAGCATTTGCTAGGTACATTATAGCCTCCTCGGATGGCACTTCGTTCAAGATAGTATCTATCATGCCGTCGGTGTTTTCGTAAGCCCAGTTGTTAGCATAGTCTACAAAGTCCATGTCAAAGGCTTTAGATTCAACTTTAGCATTAAAATACTGTGTGCAGTAGTCGGCAAAACTTTCGTTAATGGAAAAATCATCCCTAAGCCAAATAGCGTTAGCATTTTTGCAAACGTTAGGGTCTGTGGAGTTTAGCAAGTACGTTATACTGCTGTTAAAGGTATCCAAATCGGAATCTGGAAATAGTGTGTCTGCCAACTCTTGCTTAGTAACACCGTCCGAGCCATTAACAACCATTGCTAGTACATAATACAAACTCTGTGGGGATACTAACGTATTTTCGCCCATAGAGTTGTCTTCTATGAATCTACGTTTAAATAGTTCTATGGAAAAGTTAAGCATATCATATTTAACGTTAGGGTCTAACTGTTCAACCTGTTGAATATCATCCAAAGTGTTAGGTTCATAGGTAGTGACTTCCTCGGTGGTAGTAGCTTCTGTAATAGCCTCTGTTGTGGATTCTGTAGTGGTTTCTGTAGTAGTTTCAAGAACGGTAGTAGCCTGTGTTGTTTCTTCTGTTTGAGTGGTTTCTGTCGATTCTTCGGTACTTTCTATAGTCCCACATGATGTTAAACTAAGACACATTATGCCTAAAATAATAGATAATAGTCGTTTATACATATTAACCCCTCCTATTACCATATTATACATTGTTTGGGCTGATTTGTCAATATTATTTTTGGATATTTTAACATAAATATATAAAAACGGAACGCCCTATGGACGTTCCTTGCAAAGATATACTATTTCTTTAAAGTGGTAACTTTTAGGCTATCTTGTGGGTTTGGGGATATTCCATCATCAAAATATAGTTCATAGGAACTGTCGGGATAGCCTATTAATTCAAGAGAATTAACGTCTATTTTAGAAGTATTCTCTACAGCCTTGCCAAATGGAATAGCTTTTCCTTTGCGGATAAAGAACACTAGTTCGTCAAGTGGAACATCTACATAGTGGTGTCCCTGTGTGATATTTTCTGTCTTATAGTCGTCCCATGACTTCATTCTTACAAGCATCATATCTTCAGGTAGATATACATAACGTCCTGTAGCGTTTTGTTCATATATTGGGGCAATCATAAGTTCGTTGCCTAGTAGTAGTTGATTTTCAACCTTTACAGCAACGCTGTCATTTGGGAAGTCAAAAGCTAGTGGACGGAACATCATATCGTCATTTAGTGCGGATTTTAAAAACTCACTGTAAAGATATGGTATAAGGCTATAACGTATCTTTATCATTTCACGGGCGGTGTTTACATTGTCAAAGCGGTAAAGTTCTTGCATACGAGTGCCATCTGCTGAATGGTTACGGAATAGCGGAGTAAACATGGAATATTGCAACCAACGGAGCATTAAATCTTCTGTGGTGTCGCAACCAAATCCGCCAGTATCAGAACCTACAAACAAGAACCCTGCCATATTTAGTGCGGACAACTGTTGCATGGATTGTAATATGTGTGACCACCATGATTTATTATCGCCTTGCCAAATACCACCGTAACGGTGTGCGCCTACATACGATGAACGTGAAAAGAATAGTGTACGTTTTTCAGGCTCAAGCTTTTGTAGAGATTCAAAGGCGGAACGAGTCATATTCATGCCATATAGGTTGTGAACGTCGCTATGCTTAACTAATTCGCCATCTACATTGTGATAAAACTTGTCATAGTCCCCGATGTTTCCATTTAGCCCAGCAACCATGCCAGTAAACTTAAAGTATTCATTTATGCCCATATTTCCCGATGTAAGTTCTTCAATCTCTTTAAGAGTATCAGCAAGTCTATCTTCTGTGTAGAATATTGCGGGTTCGTTCATATCGTTCCAAAAACCGTCAATGCCTAGGTTGGTTAGTACGGAATACTTTTCTCCAAACCATTCTCTAGCCTTAGGCTGTAAGAAGTCTGGGAAATGTACTCTACCCGGCCAAACAGCACCCACAAAGTCGTTTCCGTTAGCGTCTTTGCAGAAGAAACTATTTTCTACACCCTCCTCGTAAACGTCATAGCCCTTTTCGATTTTTACACCTGCGTCAATAATTGGTACTAAGTGTATACCCTGTGATTTCATATCTTTTACAAGCTTTTCAAACTCTGGGAAACTTTCGCTATCTATAGTAAAATCTTTGTAGTTGTCCATGTAGTCGATATCTAGATATATGCTATCAATAGGTATTCCCATGGATTTATACTGTTCTGCTACGTTGCGAATATCCGATTCGTTCTTATAGCCCCAACGGCTTTGACCGTATCCGAAAGCCCATAGTGGTGGAATATAACTCTTACCTATAAGCTGTCTAAACTGTTTAACGATATCCTTTTCATTTTCGCCTGTAATGATATATACTACAAGGTCGTTAGTCTTAGCGGATACTTTCATGATACTTCTTTTAGTGTAGCCAACATCGAAAGTGATTTGTCCTGCATAGTCAAAGAACGCCCCGAAAGTATTCTCTCCACGAACGATAATAAAGTTGTGTGCACCATACAAGGAACGTGTATCCTCATGATGGTTAGGGTTATCGTAGTTCCAACTGACATATTGCCAACCCCTTTTGTTTATACCACGCACTTGCTCTCCTAGACCGTAAACTATATCATTTTCGGAAAAGTTATAGATAAACTCTCCATTGGAATTAACCTCGAAAAATGAGATTTTATCTTCTGTTGTTTCGATATCTTTTACAACTGCACCTGTTGGAAAAGGTTTACCATAAACATATTTTTTTATCATAATTATACATCCTTTCAAAAAGTCATTGTGTTTTCTTCTTCTATATGATATAATACTATAAAATAATATTAAAATCTATTGATA